>JACQUF010000207.1 GCA_016210435.1 Chloroflexota bacterium | reverse complement strand
TTCAGGATGCTGGGCCCGATGATCTTCGCGTTCGGGTCGGCACCCTTGATCGCCGACACGTAGTAGTCGAACTCTGCAACAAAAAACGAAGGTGTGATCGGCGGGGTGGTGTAACGATTCGGTTCGCCGCCTATATACCAGTACGATCCGGGCTTTGCTTGTGCGTACTGAGCGAGGGTTGCCGTCGGGATGCGTTCGACCCCCGGGGAGGGATGTATGAACGGGACCTGTGTTTTTCCGGGAGGCGCGGTACGCGGGTCGGCGTCATAGTCGATATACCAGTCGATATCAAGGGTAGTCAGATGGTAGGAGAGTGCCGGGCCAGATGTAATGATCCCGAATCTAGGATCTTTCTGAGGAGCCGGCGTAGGCGTTGGTTGCGGTGTCGAGGTCGGGATCGGAGTCGGCGATGGAGTCGCGGTCGGGGTCGCCGTTGGTAAGGGCGTCGCAGTAGGCGTGGCAGTCGGAGTTCGAGTCGGGGAGGCAGTAGGGGTAGCCGTGGGCGAAGGCGTGGGAGTGGCGGTCGCTGACGGTGTCACGGCGGGCGTGGCAGTCGGCGATGGGGTCTGGGACGGAGTCGGGGTAGTAGCAACAAAAGGTGCGAAAGTGGTTGTCAGCGACGGCGTAGCAGTAGGAGTAGCCGTCGGCAATGGCGTTGGAGTCGTGGTCGGCAGGGTTGTGGGAGATGGCAACGTGGTCGGAATGACCGCCCGGCGTGCCGTCGCGACCGACGTTGCCGTAGGGGCGGACTGCAAGGCAGTCGGTATCGCCGTGGGCGGAGCTACGAGTGACGGCGTCGCAATGAGACTTGGCGTAGCCGTTCCTATTGGGGACACGGTGGCAGTCGCCAGTCGTGTGGCCGTACCGGTCTTCATCGGCGTCGGCGTCGCGATGAGGTCCGTCGGCGTAGTCGCAAGCATGGTGGCGGCCTTCAGAGCGACCGGCACAGTGGGAGATGGTTCCTTGGTAGCGGAGACCGTTACCTGGATGCAGCCTATTACTACGATCAGGACAGCGGCGGCGGCCCAGCGCCGCGCGACCTGTGAAACGCAATGCAACAGAATCTAGTCTTTCGAGTCCCGCCGGTTTCGTGAAGGAGCCGGAGTACAAGCGGTCATGCGATCATTAGCCAGCAGTCCAGTTTCTCATGCCGTCACGCTGTAAGGACGGGGGATCGATCTAAGATCGAGTCCGAGTAACGAGCATGCAATGACAACCGGCGATTCGTGGCCAGATAATAGCCAGCTAACGATATGGCATTGGTCGTAACATGAAAGTCACCGTAATCGGTCTCGGATACGTCGGCTCGGTCGCTGCCGCTGGGCTCGCGGCCGCAGGGCACGACGTCGTCGGGGTCGACATTGATCGTGCGCGAGTGAAGGCATTCACTGCCGGTCGTGTTCCGATTTATGAGCCCGATCTCGGCAAAATCGTGGCAGAGGGGATGGCGAGTCGACACCTCCTCTTCCGGCATGCGGACGAATTCGTAGGGTCGGCTGGCGACGTAGTGCTCGTCGCAACCGGGACTCCGCCCACTCCGACAGGCGCCGCTGACTTGGATCAGGTCCGCGCCGCGATCGCGTGGGTCAAAACTGCGCAACCACGCGGATGCGTGATCGCGGTGAAGAGCACCGTCCCCCCCGGAACCGGCCGCCGGTTGAAGGAGACTCTGCTGCGGCATAACTCGTTTCAATACGTATCAAACCCCGAATTCCTGCGTGAAGGTCAGGCCGTTCACGACTGGTTCCATCCAGACCGGATCGTGATCGGTGGATCAGCACCAGCCGCGGTCGAGGCGGTCCGCTCGCTCTACTCTGGCATCAAAGCACCCGTGGTGGTGACGGATACCTCGAGCGCAGAGATGATCAAGTACGCCGCCAACGCGTTTCTGGCAACTCG
This sequence comes from Chloroflexota bacterium, assembly GCA_016210435.1. Classification (GTDB taxonomy): domain Bacteria; phylum Chloroflexota; class Dehalococcoidia; order Lucifugimonadales; family Lucifugimonadaceae; genus VGZT01. Next base: position 7,482 of record JACQUF010000207.1, on the reverse strand, counting down.
GATTTCGCTGATCAACGAAATTGCAGCGCTCTGCGACCGCCTCGGCGCAAGTATTGACGACGTCGTGAGCGGTATCGGGCTCGACCCGCGTATCGGGCGTCACTTCTTGCGGGCAGGGGTTGGGTACGGCGGATCGTGCTTCCCAAAGGATGTGCGCGCGTTCGATCAACTTGCTCTGAATAATGCCTACAGCTTCGAGTTGCTTCGGGCCGTAATCACTGTCAACAACAGGCAACGTCTGTTGCCGATATACGCGCTGCGTGAGCGATTCGCGTCCCTTTCGAACCTTGATGTTGCGGTACTGGGCGCCTCCTTCAAGCCAAATACAGACGACGTTCGTGAGTCCCCGGCGCTCGACGCTGTGCCCCTTCTGGTAGATGAGGGGGCACGCGTGCGGATCTACGACCCGGTGGCCGGTGAGCAGGCCAGGACGAGACTGCCGGGTTCGGTCGAGATCACTGGGACGTTGGTGGAGTGTGTGCGGGGCACCCAAGCTATCCTCTTGCTAACAGAATGGTCCGAATTCCTGGAAGCGGACTGGGAGGGCCTTGCCAATCTGGTGGCCGAACCCAGATTCCTGTTCGACGGCAGAAACGCGCTGGATCCATCGAAAATGCTCACACTCGGCTACGAATACTGCGGAATCGGGCGCGGCAATCACCGTCTGACTGGGGCCCTCGCGACGCCTCGCGCGGCTGTGCCCTAGGGGTTGGAGTTCAATGGACCTCATCGACCGCATCGCCGATCGTAAAGCCCGAATCGCAGTGGTGGGGATCGGATATGTTGGTCTCCCCCTCGCCGTTTCGTTTGCCGAGGCCGGATTCGAAGTAGTAGGAATAGATTCCGACAGGACGCGGGCCGATGCCGTCAACCGAGGCGAATCGTACGTCGAGGACGTCGACTCATCGCGGTTGGCTGCCCTCACTAAAGTAGTGGCGAATGCGCGAGGTGGACGCAGCCGGAGCACGACCGGCGGCAGGCCTGCCGGATCTCTTTCGGCCTCAAACGGGTATGACTCGTTATCGAGCGCCGATGTCGTGATCGTGTGCGTTCCGACTCCGCTCAGCAAGACAAAGGTTCCGGACCTGTCCTACATCATCGCGGCTTCGGACGAGATCGCGGCGCACTTGCGGCCGGGCGTTCTCGTGGTCCTCGAGAGCACGACTTACCCGGGAACCACGGAAGAACTCGTTCTTCCCAGGCTCGCTGGTAGCAACGGGCGCTCCCTGATCGTCGGCCGCGATTTCTTCCTGGCGTTCTCACCGGAAAGGATAGATCCGGGGAATCGGACCTATTCGATACGCAATACACCGAAGGTTGTCGGCGGCGTAACGGCTTCCTGTCTCGAAGTAGCCAAATCGCTTTACGGGACGATCGTTGAGCAGGTCGTGCCGGTCTCTTCGACGCGGGCCGCCGAGATGGTGAAGCTGCTGGAAAACACGTTTCGGGCCACGAACATCGCCCTCGTCAACGAAATGGCAATCATGTGTCGCCGCTTGGACCTGGACGTCTGGGAGGTCATTGAAGCCGCGAAGACCAAGCCGTACGGCTTCATGCCCTTCTACCCGGGGCCAGGGCTCGGCGGGCACTGCATCCCGATCGATCCTCAGTACCTGGCCTGGAAACTGAAGTCAATGAACTACCAGGCCCGATTCATTCAGCTCGCGGAAGAGATCAATTTCGATATGCCGCATTACGTTTCCGAAAGGATCTCAGACGCCCTGAACGCGGATCAGAAGAGCGTGAAGGGCTCGCATGTGCTGATCTTGGGCGCCGCTTACAAGGCCGATGTCGCCGATGTCAGGGAGTCGCCGGCAGTCGAGCTGATCGAAATCCTCGACAAGAAGGGCGCCTCGGTTTCGTACAACGATCCGTTGGTCCCGTCGTTGAATAGTAGTGGTATCACGCTGGAAAGCGTACCGCTGACGGAAGCGGTTTTGGCCGACGCGGACTGCGTCGTGATTGCGACTGCCCATCGCGCATATGACTGGCAATACGTGGCCGATCACAGCCGGCTCATCGTTGATACCCGCAACGCGACCGCGCGTATCCACGAGGCACGTGCTCGGATCGTGAAACTCTAGCCGATGCGCTGCCTGGTCACGGGATGTGCGGGATTCATTGGCGCGCGGCTCGCGCAGGCCCTCCTGCGTTCAGGCCACGACGTGGTCGGAATCGACAACATCGATACGGCATATGACCCGAACCTGAAGAGGTGGCGATTGAGCCGCCTCACCACAGCGCATGGTTTCGATTTTCGCGAGATCGACATCCGCGACCGTGGGGCATTGACGGGCCTCTTCCGGGTCCACTTCGACTCGGTGTTCCATCTAGCAGGCAAGGCCGGGGTACGAGCGTCAGTCGAGGACCCGGGATCGTACATAGACACCAACGTAACGGGCACCCTCCACCTCATCGACCTTGCATGCAAATCTGGTGCACCCAAGTTTGTATTCGCATCGACATCGAGTGCCTACGGTGACCGGCAGAATGGCGCCGCGACCGAAGATTCCCCGTCGGACCGACCGCTTTCGCCTTACGCGGCCTCGAAGAAGGCAGCGGAGGTCCTCTGCCACGCATACCATCTCCTCCATGGCATCGACGTGTCGGTCCTCCGGTATTTCACGGTCTACGGTCCTGCGGGCAGACCTGACATGAGCATCTTCCGGTTCGTGCGCTGGATACGGGAAGGCGATCCGGTTCTCGTGTTCGGAGATGGCTCACAGAAACGCGACTTCACGTATGTTGACGACATCGTGAGCGGCACCATCGCGGCGCAGAGGCGCGTCGGTTACGAGGTCATCAATCTGGGCTCTGACGCGCCGGTGATGCTCATGGATGTCATCAGACGCGTCGAAAACCTCACCGAAAAGCGGGCCAAGATTGAATTCCGGCCGCAACACGCGGCGGACGTATCCTTTACCCACGCCAACATCGCAAAAGCGAGGCAAGTCCTTGGCTGGGTACCCGAGGTCCCGGTATCCGAGGGCCTGGCCAGGGTCGTGGCATGGTACGAGGAAAACCGGGGCTGGGCTCGCGAGCTGAATTGATCAATTCTGTTCTGTTGCTCCTGGTCGTTGTCGCCCTCACTGCGACGGCACATCTGCTGCTTAAGATCGGCATGGATCGGGTCGGCGCCGTAGAAGTGTCCGACCTCAAGACGCCTTTGACGACGGTGAGGGCGATCATTTCTTCTCCGGCGATCTTGGTTGCGATTCCAATATACGCGGCGAGCTTTGCCGGCTGGATCGTCGTAATCTCCAGGCTGAAGCTGAGCGTCGCCTATCCGGGCCTCGGGATGATGTACGCCTTGATTCCCCTCCTCTCCTGGATAGTGCTGAAAGAATCCGTCTCCGCATTGCAATGGGCGGGGATCGCACTAATCGTGGGTGGTGTACTGGTCGTGGTCCGGACCGGAGGCGCTTAGTCAAAGCCGATGAAAACCGTCATTTTGGCCGGAGGCATGGGGACCCGTCTCGCGGAAGAGACTGATGTTCGGCCAAAGCCCATGGTCGAGATCGGGGGCATGCCGATCCTCTGGCACATCATGCGCACCTTCTACCAGCACGGGCACGACGAGTTTTATGTCGCGCTCGGCTACCGGGGCGAAATCATCAAGCGGTTCTTCCTTGAGTACCATGCCCTGGCAGGCGATCTGAAGATCGACGTTGGCGTCGGCCGGGTCGAGTCGGTCGGCGACCGCAAGGAAAAGTGGTCAGTTCACCTTGTGGAGACAGGTGCGGAGACAGGTACCGGCGGTCGCTTGAAGAGGCTGCTCCCTCGGATCGGGAGCGAAACGTTCTTCATGACGTATGGCGATTGCGTGGCCGACATCGACGTCGACGCGCTTGTCCGATTTCACAAGTCCCACGGAAAACTGGCGACTCTCACCGCGGTGCGCCCGCCCTCCCGGTTCGGTTACCTGACATTTGACGGAGATGCCGTGGTCAGATTTCAGGAGAAACCCGAGACCGGTGACGGATGGATAAACGGGGGGTTCTTTGTTCTCGAGCCCGGCGTCGGGCGCTATATCGCCGGCGATAGCACCTTCTGGGAGCGGGAACCGCTGGAAGCGATTGCGCGCGATGGGCAGTTGATGGCATACAGGCACGGCTCATTCTGGCAACCGATGGATACTATCCGAGAGGTGCGGTTGCTGCGAGAAATGTGGGAGTCGGGCCGGGCACCCTGGAAGGTCTGGAAATGAGGCCGGCGATCTCGTGGGCGGGCCGTAGCGTCCTCGTCACGGGCGCGACCGGCCTGGTTGGATCGTGGCTCGTGAAGGAACTGCTCTCAAGGCAGGCGAGGGTCATTGCTCTGGTGCGAGACATGGATCCTCAGTCTGAATTGCTGCGAAGCGGGGACGTCGATCGCATCAAGGTCGTTAACGGGCAGCTCGAGGAGTTGGAGACGCTCGAACGCGCCGTGATCGACAACGAAGTCCGATCCGTTTTCCACCTCGGAGCACAGGCCATCGTCGGGGCTGCGCACCGCGCTCCAATCGGGACACTTGAGGCGAACGTTCGAGGGACTTACAACCTCCTTGAGGCATGCCGTCGGGGCATGCCCGATATCAGTGGGGTCGTAGTCGCGTCGAGTGACAAGGCCTACGGGGAACAAACCACGCTGCCATATACGGAAGACATGCCGCTGCAGGGGCGGCAGATATACGAGGTCTCCAAGAGCTGTGCGGACCTCCTGACCCAGGCATACCATGCTAGCTACGGCCTTCCTGTGGCGATCGCCCGCTGCGGCAACATCTACGGCGGTGGCGACCTCAATTGGGACAGGATCGTTCCAGGAACCATTCGGGCATTCTTGGATCAGCAACGCCCGGTCATCCGGAGCGACGGGTCTTATCTGCGTGATTACGTGTACGTAAAGGACGCCGCCCGTGCCTATATCCGCCTGGCCGAAGCGATGGGTCAGTCCGATGTCGCGGGCAAGGCATTCAATTTCGGCAACGAACGGCCGTCTACAGTGATGGAGGTCGTTAACCTGATCTCCGGAATCTGCAAGGCCGATGGTCTCGTACCGGACATCCGAAACACAGCGACCGGAGAGATTCACTCGCAGTACCTGTCGTCCGAGAGGGCGCGCAAAGTACTGGACTGGCATCCCGACTACGAACTCGAAGCGGGGTTAACCGAGACCGTCGGCTGGTACCGTGAATTCCTTGGCAAATAAGCGGCCCGCGAACGACATCAGGGAGCGTATCCTCGAGATGGTGGACGCGTACTACGCGGCTGCGTTCACGAAGCAGCCCTTCGTCCCCGGAAAGTCCCCGGTGCCCGTCTCCGGAAAGGTTTTCGACGCCGATGAGCTGGCACACTGTGTGGATGCAGCCCTCGACTTCTGGCTCACGACCGGTCGGTATGCGGCACAGCTCGAGCGGTCGATCGCTCGGTACGTGGGGGTCCGCCACTGCTTCCTGTGCAATTCGGGCTCGTCCGCGAACCTGGTTGCGCTCTCCTCGCTGACGTCCCCAAAACTCGGGTCTCGGGCCCTCCGGCCCGGTGACGAAGTCATCACGGTTGCGGCAGGCTTTCCGACCACGGTCAATCCGATCGTCCAGAACGGCCTGGTTCCCGTGTTCGTCGACGTGGAGCTGGGCACCTATAACGCCATCCCAGATCAGGTGGAAGCGGCCGTTTCCCCACGGGCCAAGGCCATCATGCTGGCGCATACGCTCGGCAACCCCTTCGACTTGGATGGAATTGCGGCGATTGCAGAGCGACACGACCTCTGGCTGATCGAAGACAACTGCGATGCTTTGGGCTCGACCTACCGCGGCAGGCGCACCGGGAGTTTCGGAGACCTGGCTACGTGCAGTTTCTACCCGGCCCACCACATTACGACTGGCGAGGGCGGGTGCGTGCTTGCGGACAACCCCGAGTTGAAACCCCTTGTAGAGTCATTCCGGGAATGGGGTCGGGACTGCTGGTGCGAGCCCGGGCAGGACGATACCTGCGGGAAGCGCTTTGAGTGGAAACTCGGGGATTTGCCGTACGGCTACGACCACAAGTACATCTTTTCGCATATCGGTTACAACCTGAAAATGACTGATCTGCAGGCTGCGATAGGTGTAGCGCAGGTCGCAAAGCTAGATTCCTTCACGCAAACACGTCGGCGCAATTTTGCCTTGATGTTGGAGGGCCTGCGGCCGCACGAAGAGTTCTTCGTCCTGCCTCGGCCGACGCCGAACAGTGAGCCCAGCTGGTTCGGGTTCCCGCTTACGATCCAGGGAGGGGCACCGTTCGATCGCAACACGCTCGTCCGGTACCTGGAGGTCCGTAATATCGCCACTCGGCTGCTATTCGGCGGGAATCTTGTCCGCCAGCCCGCATACCGTACGGTGCCGCATCGCCGCGTAGGCGATCTGGAGAATTCGGACGTCGTCATGAACCGGTCGCTCTGGTTGGGAGTCTTCCCAGGACTTGACCCGGAAATGATCCAGTACGTGATCGATTCTGTTTCGGAGTTCGTGGCAACGTGCAGGCGGAACGCTTGACGACAGTTCCCGACCTGACGATCGTCATGTGCGCCTTCAATGAGGCCGCGCGCATCCCCACAGCCATGGAGGATGTACTCGAGTCGTTGCGGGGCCGCGGGGAGACAGCAGAAGTAATCGTTCTCGATAACGGATCCACGGATGGGACGCGCGAGTGGCTCGCGAACCTACGTCATCCCGCTATCCGAGTCGTACTCAACGAGACCAACATTGGAAAGGGGGGATCGATCAAGAGGGGTTTTGCCCTGTCCAGCGGGCGCTACGTGGTGATTCACGATCCCGATCTCGAGTACCGTGCCAGCGGCGTGTGGCAGCTCTACGACCTCGTTCGTGCCGAGAAAGCCACGGTCGGCTTCGGGAGCCGCGTGCTTGGCGGCGACGTGCAGTACCGGTATTTCGCGAATTACCTCGGCGTGCGCGCTCTGGCATGGGCAATAAACGTTCTATATCGCGCCAGGGTCTCCGACCCCGCGACTGCGATGAAGCTCTTTGACGGCGAACTTGCTCGTCGGATCAGGCTCGACTGTAGCGGGTTCGATCTTGATTTCGAAGTCGCGGTGCGCGCTCTCAGGCTGGGTCATCAGATCGTCGAATGCCGAGTGGACTACGATCCGAGGACAAGGGCCGAAGGGAAGAAGTTACGAGCCTGGCGCGACGGCATTCTGGCGTTGCGGGCGATTTTGCGAGACCGACTCCTGCCCCGGAGCAGATTCACTCGGCAGACCGTTTCAGCCAGGCAGGTCGCCTGGCCGGCCGGTGATCCCTGAACCTGTTGGAGAGAATCCGCCCGACGTTGAAACTCCTCGAGGAGAGAACTCTGGCGATAGCCATATCGCTGTTTCTCCTGTCCCTTATCACCAGAGCCGTGTTTCTCGTTGCCGTAGAGGGCGTCAATTCGCCACTGGAAGGCGATGAACCCAGCTACCACGACATAGCGGTTTCGTTCCTCGAGGGCAACGGCTGGGGTATCC
>JACQUF010000206.1 GCA_016210435.1 Chloroflexota bacterium | reverse complement strand
CTCTTCCCCGGTTTCAAGGCCGCTCGAGTTGTCGCTCGGCATCATCGATCGACAGCCCCGGCGACATCACCGCATCGTCAAGAATGGTCATGAGTTCCGGACCTCGCGACGAGATCACCGCGCCATGGTCGCCGGGATTCACTTACGACCACTCGCAGGGCACGGTCACAAGCTTCGCGATGGTGCGCTGCGGGTCCGGCGGCGCCGCTTCGACAGTCTCAGCCAGCCGGTGCACGTTGTACGATTCATACCTGTGGCCGTTACGAACGATAACTACAAATGGACATCAGCGGCTCACGCGTGGCCTACCTCGCGCTGGTCGGTTTCACAATCGTCGCATTGATCGGCGCTTTCAAGACCAGGGGCCCTGAGAGGGCCAGGGCGACCGCCATCGCGACCGCCTCGGCCGGAGCGACCGGCGGCGGGTCCGGTTGAGCGGCGGGCCCAGGAACAGGAGTGGCTGCAGACATGGGAACTGCGCTTGCTGGAAAGACCGCGGTAGTAACCGGCGGCGGTTCAGGCATCGGCAAGGCGATCGCGTCGACCTTTGCCGCTGAAGGATGCAAGGTGGTCATCGCAGGCCGGACCGAAAGCCGGCTTCAGACCGCGGCCCTCGCGATCGGTAAGGCTGGAGGGACGTGCATCCCGGTCGTCGCCGACGTGTCGAGCGAGCCGCAGGTCGTCGGGCTGTTCAAGAAAGCTCAGTCCGAACTCGGCCGGATCGACCTGCTCGTCAACAACGCAGGGGTGACCGATGGCGGACCCATCGATGAGCTGAAGTTCGAAACCTGGAGGAAAGTGCTTTCCACAAATCTCGATGGCGTATTCCTGTGCACCCGCGAGGCGTTCAAGGTCATGAAGGCGCAGGGTGGCGGCCGGATCATCAACATCGGGAGCGTTTCGACCGCCGTGCCCCGGCCTGATGCGGCGCCCTACAGCGCGTCCAAGAACGCCGTGTGGGGGCTCACGAAATCTACCTCGATCGATGGCCGGCCGTTTGGCATCTCGTGCGGGCAGCTGAATCCGGGCAATATCCAGGTTGAGCGGTTCGAGCCGGCTTTTCAGCCCGGGGAGACCATGATCCGGCCGCAGGACATCGCGCAGGCAGCGGTCTACATGGCGTCGCTGCCGCCCGATGCCTTCGTGCTTTCGATGACGGTCATGCCAACCAGGCAGAAGCTGGTCGGCAGGGGTTAGGTGCAGAGAACGCGGTTTCCTCCCTCGATGGGGAGGCTCCCCGGAGAATCTACAGATGGGTCAGCTTGACGGAAAAGTTGCGGTGGTCACCGGCGCGGGGACCGGCATCGGCAAGGGGATCGCGAAGGCGTTCGCGGCCGAAGGCTGCAGCGTGGTCGTGAATGGACGGAACATCGACTCGCTCAACCAGACGGTCTCCGAGATCACCAAGGCTGGCGGCAAATCCCATGCGGTCCAGGGCGATGTCACACAGGAGGCCTCGGTGAAGGACCTCTTTGGCGAGACTGTCCGCCTGTTCGGCCGTGTCGACCTGCTGGTCAACAATGCCGGACGTATCGCGGGCGGGCCGCTTGAGGAGCTTACACTCGAGAAGTGGAACGACGTCCTGGGCGTGAACGTGACGGGCGTGTTCCTCTGCACACGCGAAGCGTTCCGGATCATGAAGGCGCAGCGCGGCGGCAGGATCATCAACATCGGCAGCCTTGCGGCCGACCGGCCACGCGAGCAGTCGGCGCCGTACACGACCAGCAAGCACGCGGTCTGGGGGTTGACGAAGAGCACCGCGCTCGACGGGCGAGAGTTCGGGATATCGTGCGGCCAGCTGAATCCCGGGAACACGAATGTTGAGCGGCGGCGAGCGGCCGGTGGCAGATCGGCGAGCGGGCGAGATGTAGGACCGGAGCCATTGATCTCGGTGGAGGACATGGCGAGAGCGGCGCTGTACATGGCTACCCTTCCGCCTGATGCCAACTGCCTCGAAATGACGGTCCTTCCCCTCCAGCAGGTGTTCCTGGGGCGCGGTTAGCCTCGCATCCTCTCGGGCGGAAACCGGTAAGTGACGGTGTTCAGCGCGGCCGAGATCGACGCCTTCCGGGAAGCCGGCCGCATTTCCGCGCTGGCGCGTGACTGGGCCGCCCGGCAGATCAAGCCAGGCGCCTTGCTGAGACGGGTGCAGGAAGGCGCTGAGGAGCAGATCCGGCAGGCCGGCGCAGCGCCATCGTTCCCTGCCCAGACGAGTCGCAATCAGATTGCGGCCCACTTCTGCTCCGCCCCGGACGACCCCACGGCGTTCGAGGAAGGCGACCTCGTCAAGCTGGACGTCGGAGCACACGTCGATGGCTACCCGGCGGATACCGGAGTGACGATCGACCTGTCGGCGGACGGCCGGTGGTCGGGACTGATCGAAGCCGCGACGGGCGCGCTCGACGCGGCCGTCGCCGCGCTGAAGGACGGCGTGGATACGGGCGAGATCGGAAGCGTGGTCGAACGCTCGATCAAGGCCGCCGGGTTTCGGCCGATCGCGAATCTCTCGGGTCACGGCCTGGCCCGATGGTCGCTGCATGCGCCGCCATCTATTCCCAACATCGCGGTTTCGGGTGGACCTGCGTTACAAGCCGGCTCCGTGTTCGCGGTTGAGCCGTTTGCCACCGTGGCCGCGGGCTACGTGAGAGAGGGCGGCAAGGCTGAGGTGTTCGCCGAGGTCGCCGGGCACGAATCCCCAGGCGTGCCAGATCGACCGTGCATGACGGCCATCACGGCCTGGCGCAGCCTGCCGTTCGCGAAGCGCTACTTTCCAGACATTCCCACCAGGCTGTTGGAGCGGTGGCTTCGAGACCTGGCGAGGGCCGGCTCGATCCACTCGTATCGCCCCCTGGTCGAGGTCTCCGGAGGGTTCGTGGCCTGGAAGGAGCACACGATCTATCTGGCCGAAACGGGGCCAGAGGTGCTGACGACGTGACGCCCTCCCAACCAGTGTGCCGGCCGCCGCATTCGGGGTCGGCCGCTACGGAGCGAACATCTCCTGAAGGGCGGCCAGGGTATGGCTCATCGTCCGTGGTGACAGCTTTCCAAGGCGGCCGACGAGCCGGTTTCGGTCGACAGTTCGAAGCTGGTCCACTATGACGAAGCCGGATCTTCTCTTGAACCGGCATCTGACGCGCCACGGATAGGCCCGGCCAGCGGTCGTCATCGGAGCGACGATAACGGTCCGCAAGTGACGGTTAAGCTCATCCGGGGAGACGATGACACACGGTCTCGTCTTTCTGATCTCGCTGCCAACCGTTGGATCGAGCGATATCAAGTGGACATCACCTCGAAGGGGTACCACGTGATCGGTCACCACGTCCATTCCTCGGAATCGAACGTAGTGGGCGCTGGCTGGTCGATCAGCAGATCATCGCCCGCGATCGCCATTGCTCGGGCGGCTTCCTCCCAGCCCGATCTGGGCTGCCGTATACCTTCCACGATCAGTCTCCCGGGCTCAGCGGAGAGCTGGACATCCTCTGATAGATCGGCCTCTTTCAACAGACTCTTGGGGATCCGCAGCCCCTTCGAATTGCCGATCTTTATGATTCGTGTTTGTACGGGCATGGTATGCACAATGTAACTACACGGGAGATCCTGGTCAACTACCGCGTGGCACAACCTGCACTCGCGAACCCAGGCCGCTACCAGTTGGTGTGCGACCCGTCCCGCCGGTGAAGGTGCGGCATCTCCGAGAAGCGGAACGGCTCGGTCAGCTTTGACTCGTCTACTTCCACACCCAGGCCCGGCAGATCCAGCAACGTCACCTTGCCGCCTTCCACCTTTGGCTGCACCGGGAAGACTGTCTGGTCATAAAACCCCAGCTGCTCCCCGGGCGACTCACGGATCTCCAGCCACGAGAAGTTCGGCACCGCCGTGGCCAGGTGAGCCGTCGCGGCGACACAGATCGGCCCCAACGGGTTGTGCGGCATCAGGT
>JACQUF010000210.1 GCA_016210435.1 Chloroflexota bacterium | reverse complement strand
GGCCTGTACACCTCCTTAACCCTGGATTCCCGCGACAGGGCACACATCAGCTACTATGACGCCACGAACCGTAACCTGAAGTACGCAAGGCGGTCAGGCGCGGACTGGGTGATCGAAACGGTGGATAAGCCCGGACAAGTGGGGATGCATTCCTCAGTTGCCGTGGACGGGGACGATAGGCCCCGCATCAGCTACTATGACTATACGAACGGCGACCTGAAGTATGCCAGGCGGACGAGGCTCGGCACGTGGGTGACCACTATCGTGGACAGCAAGGAGATCATGGGCGAGTATAGCTCTCTTGCCCTTACCAGCACCGGCAGTCCGCGCATCGCCTACTTCGATATGACCAATGGGAACTTGAAGTACGCGAAGCTGACCAGAAGCGGCTGGGTAAGGACGGTGGTGGACCGGACCGGCGACGTGGGCGCCATGCCTTCCCTGGCCCTGGACAGCTCAGGTAGGCCGCACATCAGCTATCTCGACCGAACCAACGACGACCTGAAGTACGCCCGATGGACGGGGAGCACCTGGGCGATCAGCCTGGTCGATGCCGATGGCGACGTCGGCCAGTTCAACTCCTTGGCGCTGGACGAGACCGGCAGGCCCAGCATCAGCTACTATAATAAGACGAACGGTGACCTCAAGTACGCCCGATTGCCGTAGCTGCCCGGTCCAGGCTGCCGGCAGAGAGGTATGCGGACGGTGAGGAGAAGAGAAACGTGCAGATTCGAGACGCAACGCCGGGCGATGCCGCGGCCATCGCTCGAATCTACAACCAGGGCATCGAGGACCGCGTGGCCACGCGGGAGACGGAGCCGCGCTGCCCGGAAGAGCGAGCAGAGTGGCTGGCCGCGCGTGGAACCTGTCACCCGGTCCTGGTCGCGGTGGACGCCGCGGGCCGCGTGCTCGGCTGGGGATCGCTCAACGTCTTCAACCCACGGAGGGCCTACGACCACGTCGTCGACGTCTCCCTGTACGTCGAGCGGGAGCATCGCGGCCGCGGCATCGGGGGCGCCCTCCTAGGGGCGCTGGAGGCCCGGGCGCGGTCCCTGGGCTATCACAAGATGGTGCTGGCGGGACTCCCGACGAACGTTCCAGGCATGCGGCTTTACGAGCGCCGCGGCTTCACTCTGGTCGGCATCTATCACGAGCAGGGCATGCTCGACAGCCGCTGGGTCGACGTTATCGTAATGGAGAAGATCCTCGATTAGTTATACTCTATGCTAGAACCTCGATGGCCCGGCGAAGGGCAAACGATAGGGCGTTGCGATTGCGCACCGCCTGCGTCTTGACGTACTGGTACTCATCGCCGCTCGGGTCCAACCCGGCTAGCCGGCGGGCCACCTGCAGGCCCGGTAGGTACGGCACGTCCCACGCCGGGTCGTGGTCGAAGCGGCCCGCCGCCGTGTAGGTGACCGGGATCAGTGTGCGCGAGAGGGCTCTCATCTGCCGGTTCAGCGCGGCCATCTCTTCCAGCGTGCCGGCCCTCGCACAGCGGTCCGACAACTCCTCTACACATTCTGCTAAGACGGCGGCGCGCTCCTGAAGCCGGCTCAAGTCGACGTGCGCGCCCGCCAACCCCTGCAGTTCGTCCAACTCTGCCCGGACGTCCGCCAGCACGGGCCGGAAGTCCATGGGCAGCAGGGCGTCGTGGCACAACCGCCACACCGCGTCGACCCAGATCTTCGTGTCCACTACCAGGATGTCCGGGTCGATCTTATCTATCGTATCCTCGGATGTGTGCCACCACCAGGTCATCTTGCCGCCGACCGACCTGCCTGCCGACAGGGAGACGCCGTCGGCTTCCGTGTCGCCCATCGGAACCTTGCCCAGGCTCACGAAGAGCGAGGGGATGCCCACGCCGTTGAAGCTCATGTCCCCGAAGCGGCTCATCCGCCTTGGCCGCGCGATCTGGCTGGTGTGCTCGCGAACGACGCGGGCTCCGAAGGCGCCCAGTTCCTGGTGCGCTGGGAAGCTCCCGTAGTAGGTCGCACCGCGCCCTCCCGTGCAGTCGACGTTCACGTGAGCCACGCAGCGGTCGTACAGCTCTTCCCAGTGGTTGTCCGCGTACCACGTCGAGCCCGAGTAGCGGCC
>JACQUF010000209.1 GCA_016210435.1 Chloroflexota bacterium | reverse complement strand
CGGCTGCCCTTGAACGCCGGGAATGGCCCCCGCGCGGCTGCGAGCTTCTCGGATGCCTTGTCCGATTCCTCTCGAATAAAGCGCATCAGCTGGCGCCCCATCTCGACGCCTTCAGGGGAGTCGTACGGGACGCCCATCTCGATGAGCATGTCCGCGAAGCCCATGACGCCGAGGCCGATCTTTCGGGTGAACTTCGTCATCTCCTCGATTTCGGGCACTGCGTACCCGTTTGCATCGATGACGTTGTCCAGGGACCGCACGGTGACATGCACCGTTTCGCCAAGCCGCGGCCAGTCCAATTCCTTGCCGCGCGGCGTGTCCTTGAGGAATTTCGCCACGTTGATCGAGCCGAGGTTGCAAGACTCGTTCGGGAGCAGCGGCTGTTCGCCGCAGGGGTTGGTGGCTTCGATGGGCCCGACGTGGAGGACCGGGCTTTCCCGGTTCACCTCGTCCAGGAAGACCATTCCCGGTTCGCCGTTGCGCCATGCTCCTTCGATGATCTTCCGGAAGATCGTGCGAGCGTCCAGGCGACCGGCCTCGACCATCTCGCTCCTGGGGTCGGCCGGGTGCTTGCGGAAGCGAAGCGGGTAGTCGGTGCCGACTTCGACGGCGCGCATGAACTCATCGGACGCCCCCACGGAGATATTGAAGTTATGGATCTGGCCTTCGACTTTCTTGCAGTCGATGAATTCGAGGATGTCCGGGTGATGGACGTCCATGACCGCCATGTTTGCGCCGTCACGCTTCCCGCCCTGTGTGACAAGCGTCGAGACGGAGGAGAGGTGCCGAAGGACCGCGATCGGCCCGCAAGCCTTGCCATGTGTCGTGCGTATCGCGGTGCCCTTCGGACGGATGTGTGAAAGCGCGAAGCCGGTGCCGCCGCCGAATTTCTGGACCATTGCGGCGTCGGCCGCGCAGTCCATGATGCTCTGCATGCTGTCGTACAGAGGCAGCACGAAACAGGCCGACAGCGTCCCCGCGCCAGTGCCGGCGTTCATCAGCGTTGGTGAATTCGGGACGTATTCGAGGCTCACCATCGCGCGGTAGAAGCGCTCCGCAACCTCGTCGATTTCGTTTTGCGGCGTTCCGTACTGCTTCTCGACGGACGCGAGCGCGTTGGCAACCCGCCGGAACATGCCCTGCGGATCTTCGGTGACCTCGCCTTTCTCGTCCTTGCGCAGGTAGCGCTTCTTCAGCACGACCATTGCGTTGTCCGAGATCTGAGCAGGTTGGAACTTGCCTGGCTCTTTAGATTTCTTGCCCATCGATACCATTTTGCCCCCCTGGAAACGCCCTGTGTAAAGAATCGGTGCGGCGCCGGGACTGATCAGGAACGTTTAGTACGAAGCGCCCGGCGCGGCGGCCCCGGGACTACAGGCGTCCGCCGCCTTCTTCGTCGTCCCGAGAGCCTCGGGACGTCGTCAGGGATGAGCGCGAGCTGGTTGCTCGACGCCTCCCTCCGGCCATCCTCAGCATGTAACGCCTCGACTTCCCGGGAGAACGTGTCAATGTCTTCGAAGTCACGGTACACGGACGCGAACCGGATATACGCGACGCGGTCGAGCGCCCTGAGCCGCTCCATGACCATCTCGCCGATAACCCTGCTCTCGACCTCTGCACGGCCAAGCCGGTGGATTTCGTTTTCGACATCGAGAGTTAACTTCTCGAGTGAACCAATTTCCAACGGACGTTTGGCACAGGCGAGCCTGACGCTGCGAGCAAGCTTCTCCGTGGAGAAGGCTTCGCGACGCCCGTCCCGCTTGACCACCATCAAGGGGAGGGCGTGGATGCGCTCGTAAGTGGTGAAGCGCATTCCACAACCCAGACACTCACGCCTGCGGCGTACGCCGTCGGGCGACTCCCTGGAGTCAATTACCTTGGAATCGGCTTGACCGCAAAAAGGACAGTGCAAATGGCCTGCCCTTGGACCGAACGGACATTGCTATCTGTCCGGTCACTCGGGGCTCCCCTCAATCGGTGGGCCGCTAAGTTACCCCCCGCCCATTGTGGCCGTCAATGGGCGGTGATGCACCACTGGTTGTGGTTCGGATTCGACGATTCGCGACAGGTTGGGCCGCTGTGAATAATTATCGAACAAACTGTTGAAAACTGCCAAGTGAGTGATGGCAAATCGCTCGGGCCTAAGTTCTTACCGCGACGATTTACGTATAAATGACGACGAGTTTCGTCGGTAGATGTCACGAAGGGAGCGTTCCTTTCCAGAAGGTAACAGTTATCCCGGTGACGCGGCGGCCTCGACATGGGAAAAGGGGCATCGACGCCGTCACGCTCGGGGCGCCCGCCCCGGGGCGGCGGCGTTCCTAGCGGGCAGGGCCGCCTTGCCGCCGGAGTTTCGCCTGAAATTCAGGACTCTCCAGAACTGAACGATTCACGACGTGATCCGGCACCCGGCCGCGTGCTACTTCGACGACGCTCCTGAATGCATCCTTGCCGATCCCCAGAAAGCACTCGTCGGTCCAGCAGATGGCATGCGGCGACAGGATCACGTTGTCGAGCTTGAGGATGGGGTCATCCGGATCGGGAGGCTCCTTCTCGAAAACGTCGAGCGCCGCGCCCTGGATTCGGTGCTCCGCGAGAGCCTGTGTCAGCGCGGCCTGGTCGACGATCGGCCCGCGGGCGACGTTGATCAGAAATGCGGTCGGTTTCATCAGCGCGAGCCGTTCCCGGTTGATCAGGTGAAAGGTTTCCGGCGTAAGAGAGCAGCAGATGCATACGAAGTCCGATGTGCGCAAAAGCGTGGGCAGATCGACCAGCTGAGCGCCCACGCTGGATGCGGCTTCCGGCCTTGCATAGGGGTCGCAGGCGATGTGCCTCATTTCGAACGGCCGGGCGAGCCGGAATACCTCTTGCCCGATATTGCCGAGGCCGACCAGTCCCAACGTGCGGCCGGTCAGTCCGACGCCGGTGTGGTCGAGCTTCTCCGCCCAGCGGCCGGTACGAGTGATGCGGTCCTTTGCGAGCAGCCTGTGGCCCAGCGCAAGCAGGTACAGGATGGCGGAAGTGGCCACCGGCCTGCGGACCCCGTCAGGAGTGATAGTCAACGCGACGCCGGCAGCGGTGCAGGCGTCGACGTCAACTGAGTCGTAGCCCACGCCGAACCTGGCCACAAGCAGCAGGCGCCTGTTCCCGCGGACGGTGCTGGCGGTCACCTTCGGGGCGAGCACGACCAGCGCGTCATAGCTGGCTACCTGGTCGCTGCGGAGTTCCGCGGCGGCTTCCTTGAGGAACTCCCATTCGATCCGCGGTTCTTCTTTGAGCACCGACAGGCCAATGTCATCCATCGCGATCTTCCCGTCGGGCTTGAGGAAATCGCGGGTGAGTCCAACCCGAAAAGCCGTGGCCACGGGACCGCCTCCTCAGGAGATACCGGATCTGTCATGCTGCCAGACGAAGCACTTCGATCACTGGTCGTGACGTATCCAGTGGTGGCCACCGGGTGTCTGTGGTGATGACCACATCAGCATCGTGCACGACAGCGGTGGCGACCACCAGAGCGTCCGCGATTCTCCATCTCCTGGCGCCACGCTGGCGAAGTTGAGCGGCTCTGATCTGGGCCGCTGCGCTGGCTACTGCTTCGTCCACCGGCTCGATTGAAACTCTCAACGTTGAAATGGCCGCCGCGAGCCGTCTGTCCGCCCCGCGCCCGGCAGCAAGGGCGCCAGTCAGAACCTCAGCATAGGCGACGACGGGGAGGAGAAAAGAATCGCCACTCTCGCCCGCCTGCACAAGCCGGCCGCGACTGATCTGATGGTATGGATCATCAGCATCGAGCAGCCCGATCAGCACGCCGGCGTCGAGAACTAGCGATCCCACTCGTCGCGCAGGCTTTCGATAAATTTGCGATCGAGCATGCCTGTGAGGGTGCCGGCGACTTTCTCAACCGGATTTTCGACCCGTTCGATCAGTATCCGGCCCGGGCCGGAAGGAATGGCAGTCACGCGGTCGCCTGCCGCCAGCCCTGCACTCTCCATGGCGCGCTTCGGCAATGTGATTTGATGTTTGCTGCTGATCCGTGAGGGACGGACCTTTACTTTTGTCGCCATTAGTAAAGAATAGCATGCTGCGCCGGTTTGAAGGCTACAGGTCAGAGGTGGCATTAAGTGTCTGATCCTGGAATGTCGGCCACGACCGTGTTCGACGCGTTCATGGCCACCGCGCGGGCTGCGCCTGCCAACGTGTTCCTCTGCGCCCCCCCGGCCGCGGGTCGTTCCTACCACCCCGAAGG
>JACQUF010000222.1 GCA_016210435.1 Chloroflexota bacterium | reverse complement strand
GTCGGGTTCTGGACCTCACTCGCCGAGGCCAGCGAAGGAATCAGCAAGTGGCTCAACTTCTACAACCCGACCGGTCCCTTAAGCGGCAAGACCACCATGTCGGTCGTGATCTGGTTGGCCCTATGGGTGCCGGCGCACTTCCTGTTGCAGAAGCGAGAGATTGAAATTCGCCCCGTCATTGTCGCCGCAGCGATCTTGATCGTGCTGGGCGTGCTGCTGACCTTCCCGCCAGTCTTTCAGCTGTTCGCGGGCTAAGTCCCGTCAGTCGGAGAACCAGGTCTTCAGCGGGGCCTCGTAGTCTTCTTTTTCATGCTTGAACCGTGGCGAAGGCGGCTCCAGGGTCACGGTGGGCGCGGGATAGGCGTAGAAATTGCCCGAGCTCCTGGCAGCA
Source organism: Chloroflexota bacterium (assembly GCA_016210435.1). Classification (GTDB taxonomy): domain Bacteria; phylum Chloroflexota; class Dehalococcoidia; order Lucifugimonadales; family Lucifugimonadaceae; genus VGZT01. The sequence goes on along the minus strand of JACQUF010000222.1, from coordinate 1,694 downwards.
AGGCCGTCTCCGACCTCGATGTAGCACATTCCGCGTCCGTCGAACCGCGCCAATGGCTCTTTCCCATTGATCTGTGCGGCTATGTTCTGCGCGACGACCCTCGCCTCAGCCTCCGCGAATATGCCGGCCTTCGGAAGGAGCATCTGGTTGAGCAGCCGGACCGACGTCGCGTCGCCGATCGCGTAAACGCCCGGAAAGCGTGTGGACAGGGTTTCCACGTCAGCAAGGATCTCGAGCGTTTGGGGATGCACCGGAATATACCCGGTCGAGTCGGTGAGACCCGCCTCCTTGACGGGCTTCGGCGCGACGTGGGGAGGGATTCCGATCAGCAGATCCCAGGTGACCTCGAGCGCGTCGAACCTGAGCATTTTTGAGGGCCCGTCCACCCAGGTTACGGAATGCTGCGGGTGGTACTGGATCGACCGCTCGGAAAGCAGGCTCGCGAGAGCCTGTCCGATTATCGGCCCGGCGACTGGCATCGGGTGCCGTTCGGGCGTATAGACGGCGATTTCCGCCCGCGCCCGTACGCCTCTGCGGCGAAGCATCCACTCAGCGAGAAAAGCGGCTTCATAGGGCGCAGCCGGGCATCGAAACGGAGCACGGGAAACCAGGATGACTACTCGCCCGCCATCGAACTCAGACAGCCTGTGGTGGAGGTCATTTGCGCCACGGGGCGTGTACAGGTCAAAGGCCGAATCCGTGAATCCAGGAACCGCGCCGGGGGCAAGCCTTGCGCCCATGGCGATGACCAGGTAATCGGCCTGAAGGACGTTCGAGTCGACCTCGACGATGCGTTTTTCCGGGTCAATGCGCCGCACGTTTCCGTGCACCCACTCGACCCCGGCCCGCGACAGCTTCGACATGGGACGGCTGACTTCGGAAGGATACTTGCGTTCTCCGGTCATCACCCAGGGTAGAGAGAGGCACAGATAGAAGTCGTCTTTCCTCTCGACGACCTGTATCCGATGCTGCTGCGAAACCAGTCCGCGCAGCACGGTGGCGACGGTCATGCCGCCCCACCCACCGCCGAGAATCAGGACCGTGCTTCCTGCCATGTTTTGGACCCCTACTTCAGCTTTGCGAGCTCTGCGGTCACTTGCGCCGTCGTCTTTTCGTCCGTTCCCAGCTTTAGCACCTTCTCGAAATCGGCTCTGGCATCGGTGGTCCTCCCCAGCGCGGCGTTCGTCATGCCCTTCAGGACCCATGCCCGCTGGAATCGGTCGCTGCGCGGGCGATGTTGCGGATCGCGGCGTGAGGAATCCGCGAGCGTGCGCCCGCCGTGCGTGAGGGAATCGTGAGGGTCGTAGCCAGCGCCCCAGTGGTAACCCCACATCATCGTGGTCTCCTTCAAAGTATCCGCGGCCGCGCTTGAGGAGCGCCCGCGGGCACAAGAGAAGCGTGCCCCGGGAGAAATGAGGACGTCGTGAGCAAGCGGTCCAGACCGCGAGGATTCCGTGAGTCCTCACGGTTTCCTCACGGACGCTTGAGGATGTTCATGAGGCTCTCACGGCCGTGGGCGGAACGTGGCCAGCATGCTGAGCGTGACAAGACTCTTATGCGGCACCCCTACGCCTGGCGATCAGGTCCGCTACGGGGAATCGACCAACGGAGGACGCGTGCGGCCGGTCCATGACCGGCCGGTCGTCGTGTGGAACATCACGCGGCGCTGCAACCTGCACTGCGCGCACTGCTAC
>JACQUF010000198.1 GCA_016210435.1 Chloroflexota bacterium | reverse complement strand
GGCCACGCCCGCCCGCGCTCTCAATGTCCCAGGCGGTCTTTTTCCCCGCGTCGTCGTTGATATCAGCGACGGTAACAGCCGCGCCTTCTCGACCGAACTCGATTGCAGTGTCGCGGCCCATTCCAAGCGCGCCGCCGGTTACGATCACGACTTTGCCGGTGAATGCACCCATATGAACCCCTCACCCTACTGACGTAGGCCCTCTCCCCGTTGCATCGGGGCGAGACCCTGGATCGCCCTCACCCTCGCCCTCTCCCATCGGGAGAGGGGATTTACGGATGCCTCCTCTCCCGCCGGGAGAGGAGGGGAAGGATCATCCCTGTTCGCAACAAGTCACTCTAACGGGCCTCCGAACTACCAGATGCTCCAGCCGCCGTCGACAACGATATTCTGCCCTGTGATCCAGTCGCCTGCAGGCGAAGCCAGCAGCGCTACTGCACCCTTCAGGTGCTCGGGCCTGCCGACAACCTCGAGTGGATTGTTGAGGCGGGCCTTCTCGACCATCGCAGGATCGGTATCGGCCCGCGGGATCTGCCCGGGACTGATGCAGTTGACCTGTATGTTCCATTCGCCGAGTTCTGCTGCCAGGGCTCGTGTGAGGTTGATTACGCCGCCTTTCGCAGCCTGGTAAGGCGGCCCTGAACGCCGGAAATTCAGCCCTTTGTAGAAGCGCTTGTCTGCGGCGAGGAAACCGTGGATCGAACCCAGCGTGATTATCTTCCCGCTGCGCCGCGGCATCATGACCTCGGCGGCCGCCTGCGCGCAGACGTAGGTGCCGGTCAGGTTCAGCTCGAGGGTCTTGCGGAACTCGTCGATCGACGCCCTCGGGATGTAGGTCGATGTGAATGACCCGCCGGCATTGGCGATCATCACATCGAGGCGGCCCCTCTCTATCACGACGCGTCCGACAAGCGCCTGCACGTCCGGCTCGCTCGTCACATCGCATTTGAGGCCGGTCGCGTCGATCCCTGCAGCCCGCAACTCGTTCGCGGCCTGCTCGCAGAGCTCTCCCCTCCGGCTCGCCAGGAAGACCGCGGCCCCGAGCTCGCCAAGGGTGCTTGCCATAGCTTTGCCGAGGTGCGTCCCGCCACCTGTGACGATTGCCACGCGGCCACTGAGATCAAGAAGTTCCTGGACGCGCACCGCTGACCTTTCTCGCTTCCCAAGCAGGGATGATCGAATCAGAGGCGCCATTATGGCAAAGTCGACTCGCGCTCGAGCGCCAGGCCCTCGACGACCTTCGCATTGGGCAGCGTAGCGAGCGCACTCGGCGCAACCTTCACCTTGGCCCCGCGCCCTCCCGCGCCTACGATCACCCAATCCCGCGCCATCACCCGCGCGTCGATGTACAGCGGCAATCCCGGCGGCAACGCGAAGGGCGTTACGCCGCCCAGTTCCATGCCGGTGACGCGCTCCATCTCCTCCGCGTCCGCAAACGAAGCCTTGTTGACGCCCATCAGTCTCTTGACCGTGTTGTTCACGTCGAGACGGGTCGTAGCCAGGACCACACAGGCCACGTATTGTCGTGGTTCACGCCTCGAGGCCACGACTATCGTATTGGCGGACTGCTCTGCCGGGTACCCGTACCTGGCGCAAAAGGCTGCGGTATCAGCGTATGCGGGATCGATCTCGATCCATTCGTGCGCCGCCCCAAGCCGGTCGAGAGCGGCGCGCACTGCCTGTTCCGCTCGGTCCAACAAAAGCCTCCTATGCCCCTATAAGGCCGTGTGAACGGGACCCCTTGTCATGCTGAGAAGTCCCGGTCATGCCGGGACGACGAAGCATCTGTCCGCGGCGAACGCCATCGGCAACAGATCCTTCGTCCGCCTGACGCGGACGCAGACGCCGCCCTGAGCGTGTCGAAGGGACGACAAGTTCCCACGGTGTCGCTTCTGTGCGATGGAGAGTAACCTAGCCCGGCGCGCAGCGAGTGTCCCTGGAAGGATGGCGAACATGACTTCGGCTGGTGCGACCGGTGACGATGACAAGACGGGCGACGCGGAGAGCGGCCGTATCGAATCGAAGCTGGCCCACGACCTCGCCAATCTCCTCACCGCCATGATGGCGAACGCGCGCGTCATGCGTAGAAACGCGGGCGACAAGCCCCGCATCGAGGAACTGGCCACGACTGTCGAGGACCAGGCAAGGCGCGCACTTGACATGATCCAGGGCGCGGCCCGATTGTGAGGCAGCCTTTACGACATCGGCGTCAGCGCGTGCCCGCCGCTATGAGGCTTTGTAGACCTCGGCGGAGCTAAGCGTCTCCGATCCATCGCGGCCACCCGCAAGCAGGACCCGGCCATCGCCAAGGGCTGCCACAGCCGATGTGTGCCGCGCCTGCGCCAGGTTCCCCGCCGCGGACCACCGCCCCTGCAACGGGTCGAATATCTCGACTGAGCGCAGCGTGACTCCCTGCCGATCACGTCCGCCAGCCACGACTACACGCCCATCCGCCAGAATCGCCGCAGCATGCGACTGGCGAGCGTCTGCCATGGAACCTGTGACGCGCCAGGCCAGGCTTGCGGCGTCGAAAAGCTCGGCGGCGGCCAGGCTCCCCGGTTCCGGGGTGCCTCCCACGATCAGCACGGCACCTGACGACAGGAGCGTCGCGGTGTGCCGGTAACGGCGGTTCGCCATCCGGCCGGCAGCGGCCCACCGCCCGGAAGCGGGCTCGAATATCTCAGCCGTGGCCAGTCGCTGGTCGCCCGCGTCTTCGCCCCCGGCAACCAGCACGCGGCCGTCAGGTAGGGCGGTAGCCGTATGGTCGAAACGGCTCTCGATCATTGCGGAACCCTCCGACCAGCGACTTGATGCGGGGTCGAATATCTCGGTCGCGCGCAGCGACCGGATATTCCAGCCACCCGCCACGAGGACCGTGCCCCCTTCCAGTACCGTGCTCGTGTGCGCTACGCGGCCGGATGCCATTTCGCCCGCGGTAGACCACGTGCCCGAGGCGGGGTCGAACAGTTCCGCGGTGGCGAGAATGCGGGCGCCGCTGGACCAGCCCCCCGTTACGAGGACGCGGCCATCGGCAAGGAGCGCGGCCGCATGCGAGTGCCGGGGCTCGAGCAGGTTGCCGGTCGGAAGCCACGTCCCGGTGGCGGGATCGAAGACCTCCGCAGTCGCCAGGGTGTCGCCCCTGGCGTTTTTGCCACCGACGACCAGCACGCGCCCGTCGTTGAGATGGGTTGCGGAGTGGAAATAGCGCTCCTCAGCCATCGCCTCGACAAATGCACTCGGCTCCGCCCCAGGGCTGCTGGTCGCTGAAGTGCCCGGTCCCGCCGGCGGCGAGGCAGGTGTGCCGTCCGCGGGCGCCTGTCGGGAGCTGGGGGCCGCGGTTCCCGTGCCAGTCCCGGGTCCGGTAACCAGCGTCCTCCCAGGAAGCGTAAGACTGGGGCTCATTGTTGGCGTTGGCACGCGCGCAACCGCGGTCTGGGCCGCGCGTTGCACGTCCACCGTTTCGCCGCCATTTGGGCTCCGGCGATCGCAGGCCAGGACGACAGCGGTCGACAATACCGCTATGAGCGACACCGTGGCGACCTTCAAGAACAGTTTCGTCCAGCCTTGCCCGTTGCAGACCCCGGCGTGCCGAACAACAGACGGCGCTCATGCGCTGCACATAGCCCGTTGAAGACACGGCCGGCGATGACCAATCGTGAGAGTGTACGGCGACAGATGGGGCGATGTTATCCTCCGCGCAGCCGCCGCCTAACGCCCGATCCTGCGTTTCCGGGAGTCTGATGTGGTCAAAGCCGAAGAGACCGCCGCTGCCCAGCTCCGGGCCGTCCGTGAGCGGGTGCGCGACCGGGTCCTGTGGCTCTCGGCCGCGATCGTGCACTGGGCAAACAACGTACGGGTGAACCCGGACGGTACAAAGGTCGGCGGGCACCAGGCCTCGTCGGCCTCGTCGGCGGCTCTCCTGACCGCGCTGTTCTTCGAAACGCTCGAAGCCTCCGACCGCGTTGCCATCAAGCCCCACGCGTCGCCTGTCTTCCACGCGATTCAGTATCTTCTTGGAAACCTGCCGGCCGAATACCTGACCCAGTTCCGCGCCTATCGGGGCCTGCAAGCGTATCCCAGTCGTACGAAGGACCCGGATGGCGTCGATTTCTCGACCGGCTCTGTCGGGCTCGGTCCCGCCGCGGTCACATTCGGCGCGCTGACTCGCGACTACCTTGCGAAGCACGGCTTGCAGCCCGCGTCGGGGCGGTTTTTCGCACACATTGGCGACGCCGAGCTGGACGAAGGTTCGGTCTGGGAAACAGTCGCCGAACCTGCTGTCGAGGGCCTGAATCGCTGTGTCTGGATCGTCGACCTGAACCGGCACAGCCTGGACCGAGTCGTCCCCGGGATCCGCGTCAGCCGGTTCAGGCAGATGTTCGAAGTAAACGGCTGGACGGTCGTCATAGCCAAATACGGCGAAGAGCTGACCGCGCTGATGGAGCGGCCGGGAGGACACGCACTCCGCAAGCGCGTCGATGACATGCCGAACGAGGAATACCAGGGGATCATCACGGGGCCGAAATCGGAGATCCGCTCCCGGCTGCTTGATGGCGCCGGGCTCCTGCGCAGTGAACTCCAGCGATGCCTCAGCGATATCGATGATGACGAGCTTGGGCGCCGCATCGTCAATCTGGGCGGGCACGACGTTGGCACGCTCGCAAGGTGCTACCAGGAGGCCTCGAACGCGGCCGGCCCGGCGGTCGTTTTCGCGTACACGGTCAAGGGCTGGGGCCTGCCGGTAGCGGGCGATCCCCGAAACCATGCCGCGCTCCTGAACCATCAGCAGATGGTCGAGCTCGCGAGGAATCTGGGCGTGTCCCTGGACGAGCCCTGGCAGAGGTTCGAGGAGGCCACTGCGGAGGGCCGCTACGTGAAGCTCGCGGCCGATCGCCTTCGCAGGCCCGCGACATTCAGCGAACCAGCGTTCCTGTTCAGTGAGACACGGATCGGGCTACCCGGACGCACATCCACGCAGGACGCCTTCGGACGAATGCTCGTCGAGCTCGACCGGTCGTCGCCCGAGTCGGCGCGCAGGATAGTCACGGTATCGCCCGATGTGGCCACGTCGACAAACCTGGCCAGCTGGATCAACCGTGCCGGCATCTGGTCGTACGCCGAGACGCCCGACTTCCTCGGCTTCAGCCGGCGGACCGTGAAATGGGTCCAGCGACCGGTTGGCAGGCACATCGAGCTCGGAATATCCGAGACCAACCTGTTTCTGCTGCTCGGACAGCTCGGGCTGTCGTCGGAGATATCAGGCCGCAGGCTGATCCCGATTGGCACGCTCTACGACCCGTTCATCAACCGCGGCCTCGACCCGTTCGTGTACGCGATGTACCAGGGTTCGAGGTTCATCGCTGTGGCAACGCCTTCCGGCGTCACGCTCAGCCATGAGGGCGGCGCGCACCAGGGCGTGCTTTCGCCATCGATCGCGCTCGAGATGCCAGGCGTCACCTACTACGAACCGGCATTCGGGCGCGAGCTCGAGTGGATCATGCTTGAAGCGGTCCGGTGCATCGGTGCTGGCGAAGGTGGCTCGTACCTGCTTCGCCTCAATACGAAGCCAGTCGATCAGTCCCTCTTTCCGGATCCGGCCGCACCTGCGGACATGCAGGCGCTAAGGAAAACTGTGATCGACGGCTGCTACCGGCTGCGCACGGCATCCGCCGACGCCATGGAGACCGTTCACATATTCGCGGTTGGCGCAATGGTCCCTGAGGCGCTGGGCGCGCTCGCCGCGCTCGAGCGTGAGGGAATCGGCGCGAACGTCTTCGTCGTCACGAGCCCCGATCTGCTGCACCACCGCATTCGACGGGGAGACAGGGCGGAAATGGAAGGGGAGGCCTACACGGGGATCGATCCCACGGGCCTGCTTTCGCGCGATGAGATCGGCAGGCCGATCGTGACGGTCATCGACGGCCATCCCCACGCCCTGGCCTTTCTCGGCTCTGCGCTTGGCTGCCATGCGATCAATCTTGGCGTCGACGCTTTCGGGCAATCGGGAACACGGGAGGACCTGTACCGCCATTTCAGGATCGACTCGGGCAGCATCGGCGCCGCCGCGTTTGCGGTGCTGGACCGCCAGCGGCGAGAGCCGCGCCAGGCGCCGCCACTAATGTCGCCCTGAGCGAAGCGAAGGGTCTGTTAGTTCCTTGAACAGATCCTTCTCCCGACTGCGTGCCAGGGCATGCCCCCGCCTCCACAGGCCAGTCCGGCCGTCCGCCTGAGGCGGACCCAGTCGTCAACTCTCCTCAAAGCGGGGTATCTTACCCGCAGCACGGGCCCGCGGCATTGGGTGTTTGCCCCATATCTCGCGGTTGATGCCGCTACGGGAGGCGTCCGATGAAGATCGTGGTCGGTTCGACACACCTGGGAGAGCGCTTCGCGGAGCAGCTCGCCGATGAGTTTTCCGAGATCCGGTTCGTGGCCGCGTACGACGACGCGGGGCAGAAGCGGGCCGTACCCGACGCCGACGGGTTCCTGGGCTGGCCGTCACGCGACGTGTTTCTGGCCGCGAACAAGCTGCGATGGATCGCGTGCCCTGGCATGGGCATCGACCGGATCGTCGCGGTCCAGGAGATCGTCGATTCGAGCGTGATCGTGACCAATGCCCCGGGACCGCACGTGATTCCGATGGCGGACTGGGTCCTCGGCGTGGTCCTTGCCCTGGCGCACCGGCTTCCACAGGCCTTCGAAGACCAGCGGGCCCGCAAGTGGCAGACGCCCGCGTATGAAAGCAGGATCCTCGAGCTGGCTGGCACGACGATCGGCATTTACGGCCTCGGTGCGATTGGAAGAGCGGTTGCCAACCGCGCTGCGGCGTTTGAAATGAAGGTAATCGCGGTCGACCCCGCCCCTGCGGAAGTGCCGTCCGCGGTGAGCGAGTGCCGCGGACTCGACGGCCTCGACGGCATGATGCGCAGGTCCGACTGGTTCGTCGTGACCGCGCCGATCAAGCCGGAAACGCGACACGTGATCGACGGCAGGCGCATTCGCCTGCTGCCCTCCGGTGCCCATGTGATCGTCGCATCACGCGGCGGGATCGTTGACGAGCAGGCGCTGGCCGAGGCCCTTGCGGAGCATCGATTGGGCGGAGCAGCGCTGGACGCGACGGAAGTCGAGCCCTTGCCTGCGGCCAGCCCGCTGTGGGGGATGTCCAACGTGATCATCACGCCGCACGCGTCGGCCTTGAGCCCGCAACTCTACGAGGGTCGAAGGCAGATCTTCCGCGACAACTTGCGCCGCTTCATCGCAGGCAAGCCGCTTCTTCACATCTGCGACAAGAAGGCCGGATTCTAGACTGGCGGTCAGAACCCCTTAGGCCGTCGCTGCGCCCAGGGGCGCGACTCCTCGAATGCGGCCGACGCCGCAAGCACCGTCTCCTCGTCGCCAAACCTGCCGATGATGTGGAGCCCGATCGGCAATCCGCCATCGGAGAAACCGCACGGCACCGACGCCGCGGGCGTCATCGCCATGTTGAAGGGATACGTGAACGGCGTGAACCCCCATAGCCGGTGTGGCACCTTCATCCCGCCGATCGTCTCCGGGTGTTTGTTGATCGGGAACGCGGGCACCGCGAGAGTCGGCGTGAGCAGCAGATCGTAGGTTTCAAAGTATTTGCGGACATAGGCCCGGTATCGGTTGAGCATCGAGTAAGCGTCCCAGAGCTGTTCGCCCGTCATTTCACGCCCGCGTTCGAGGCCTTCGATGAGGTAATCCGTCAACAGTTCCCTGTGCTCTCGCAACAGATGTCCGTTGACCGCGTATGCCCTCGTCCGGTAGATCACCTGGAAGTGGTCGAACACGCTCTGTGGCTCGTCGATCTTGAACTCCGGCGCCTCGACGATCGCCCCGAGCTCTTCGAATACACGCGCCGCCTTGCCCGCGATATCAGCGACCTCCGGGTCGACCGGCACGCCGCCCAGGTCGCGCGACCAGCCTATGCGCAGGCCTTTAACGCCACGGTCAAGCGCGGCCACGCAGTTCGGCGGAGCGGTGTCGATCGTCCCTGGCTCGGCGTCGGATGCCGGGCCCGCCAGCACCTGCAACATGAGCGCGGCGTCTCGCACATCCCGTGTCATCGGGCCGACGTTCGAAAAGTTCACAGGATGCCAGCTATCGATTCCCATGTCGCGTCGGGGTACCCGGCCCTGGCTCGGCTTGATGCCATAGATACCGCAGAAACCGCTTGGGATCCGTATCGAACCCCCGCCGTCGCTTCCCTGCGCGATCGCGGTCAGGCCGGCAGCCACCGACGACCCCGCGCCGCCGCTGGACGCGCCGCTCGTGCATTCCGTATTCCATGGGTTGCGACAGGCGTCACCCAGCCGGTTTTCATTCGTGCCGATATGGCCGAACTCAGAAGTATTTGTCTTGCCGACGATGATCGCCCCCGCCTTCCGAAGGCGCTCCGTCGTAAGGGAATCCGCGGGCGACACGAAGTCTTTGTACACGAGACATCCGTTGGTCTGGCGCACGCCCTTGACGCCTTCCAGGTCCTTGATCGAGATAGGAATCCCGTGAAGCGGACCAAGCGGGTCTCCCCGCATCACCGCCCGTTCGGCGGTCCGCGCGGAATCCATCGCTTGTTCGGGAATGACCGTCAGGAACGCGTTCACTCGAGCGTTGTGCGTCTCGATCCGGCGGAGGGCAAGCTCGGTCAATTCGACTGGCGAGACCTTCCTGGCGCGAATGAGCTCGCGCAGCCGATGGGCGGGCGTCCAGGCCAGTTCGTCGTTGATGTTCACCGAAAGCCTCCGTCAGGCGACGACAATTGGAATGGCAATTGGAGTGGCGCAAACTTTAACTGTTTCCGAGTTCTGGTGATCAAGGCGATGGAAATACGCACCAGCCACCCGGTCACGTTGGTCGCGGCAGTCGCCCTGGGATGCGGCCTCGCCGCCTACAACGGCGTCGCGAACTTTGCCCCGCAGCACTGGCACGATCTGGCATTCGTCCCGCTCAACCTCGCTCTGGCGGTGTTGCTCATCGGGTGGGCGCGCTGGCGCGGGATGGGCTGGGACGAGCTCGGGTTCGGGCGAGCTCAGGTGCCCCGTGGGCTGGTCGTCGGTTCCGGTATCGGACTGCTCCTTGGACTGCCCGTGTTCCTCGCCGCTCTCGTGCCCGACTCGATCCAGTCGGGGGCCGATTTCCTCGGGAACGGCTACGACGGGACCACGCCCCTGGTCTACCGTGCGGTCGTGCGAATACCGCTCGGGACCGCCTTGTTCGAAGAGGTCGCATTTCGAGGTGTTCTCTTCGGCGTGTGGCGCGCGGCTACGAACCTGAGGTCGGCGACGATCGCGAACGCGGTCTTTTTCGGCCTCTGGCACGTCACACCGACCTGGGAGCTGATGAGCGGCGCCGAACAACTCGGGTCCCCGCTGCTGCTCGCGCTCGCGGTCCTTGGCGGCGTGGTCGTCTCGGGTGTCGGCGGCCTGTTCCTCGTGTGGCTCCGGCGCCGGACTGCAGGTCTTGTGGCGCCGGTCATGACCCACTGGTTCATAAATTCCCTGGGCGAGGTCGCCTCCGCGGTCGCGCTGTAACCAGCCTGGGGTACCATCCGCGCCAATGAACGTAGACCAGAGTCTGTTCTCTCTTGCCCGGCCCTGGATCGAGGAAACACTGGGCTTCCCCCTGCCGGAGGATCTCGGTACGCCAGGCCTGTTGATCGCGCCCGGCCCCGGTCTCCCGGAGTCCCGGCCGCTCTACGGAGTGCGGATCGATGGAACTGTCGCAATCACGTGCCAGCCGCGTTTCCTCGACTCGGTCAGGCCCGTAGTCGAATCGCTGCATCCTGATCAGTTGTTCTCGGTGCTGGGTACCTACGAGCTCAGCCGATCAACGCTCGCAGAGGGCGTGGCAGTCTGGGGCCCGGTCCCAAACTACCTGGCGAGCCCTGAAACCTGGCGCCCCGTCGCCGACGCGCGGCCGGTCCGTCTCAGCGAAGCCCAGCTTGCAGGAGTCGACTGGAAAGTCTTCTGGCACTGCGAGCGCAGCAACCCGATCGCCGCGTTCGGTATCTATGAGAGCAAGCGCATCGTCGCCCTGGCAACGGTCGGCGACCGTGGGCACAGGATCTGGGAGATCGGCGTAGACGTCGCGCCCGAACGCAAGGGCCAGGGCCTCGGGCGGGCGGTAATCAGCGCGGCAGGAAACTGGATCCTGGCGAACGGGGGCAACATCCACGCAACGGTGGCTTTCTGGAACGTGCCTTCGAGCCGGACCATGCGGTCGCTGGGGTTGAAATATTCGTTCAGTGTGTTAAACGGTTATGCAGGGCCGTTCAGAGTCCCGCCGCAGCCGCTTGGAAAGCCAAGACCCGGCGTCGAAATATTCGACAACTATCCACGCTGGGCGATGAATCAGGAAATCCGGTCCCGGCCTGACGTCGCTTCCTGATATCAACACCAATTCCTGACATGACCTTTATGAGTACGTTCTATCTTTTGATTCGTATCACTTGGTAGACGGTGGAAACTGAAATCGGTCCCGGTTCGGGGAATGGCGTGGGACCGTATGGCACCTGGCCCACACAAAATTGTGGTGTCCGCCGCCACGCCAGGTGGCTGCTCAGGGGGTAGAAATTCCAGAACGGATAGGTATCTGAGGGACGTACCATCCCCGCAGAAATCGACGCAGGATGACGGAAATCGTAAAAATCTTGACGATTCCCCGGCGGACCTGCAGTCAGGGATGGGAAATCAGCAGAACAAGGAGTAGTCGTACAAGGCGGGGGCAACGAAAACGGAACAGAATAGCGGGCCAGGGCTGGCCCGCTGACGATGCCCCAGCCAGCACCTGGGAGCCGCAAAAATGGCCGAGGAACAGACCCGCAGCCTCGAGCTCGAACTGCCGGAACTGATCTGCATCGAGCATTCCCTGGCGCCCAGCCAGGCCGCATCCGGATCGGATGCACTTGGAATGGCGCCCAGCAAGGACACGTGCTTGAAGGTCGGCGCGGCTCTCCTTGAAGCCCTCAACTCCCAGAAGCCTGTCTCGGTCGGCTTCACTGAAGACGAGCTCTGGATGATGCGAGAGCGCCTCAGCATCTACACGTCCCAGGGTGCGAACACCGATCTCGGGCTCGTGATCAAGTCCAAGGTGTACTTCGCCCTGTTATCGATAGGAAACGAGCGAGGCGCCGAAGCGGTGTTCGGCATCGTGTCGACAACGACCGCGGAACCGGAAACCGACGGAGGCATCTCGCGGCAGGAGGTCGATGATGCTGTTCGAAAATGGGAGGAAAGCACGGGAGGCACCGCGATTCGTGAATCGCGTCGAGAGGGAACCGGTAAGAACTATCCCGGTGACGAAGCCCAGGACGACTCCGAACCCCAGACGCCGGCTAAATCCTGAGCGAGTCTGCCCGGACCAGATCCGGCGGACCGTCGAACCCCTCTTCCCGATGCTGCCTTGAGCCGCGTCGTATTTTCAGGGTCGAATTGATGGCTTACGAATGGGCACGCGAGGATTACGCCAAACTCCCGCCGATCGTCCAGGACGCGCGCCGTCTGCTTGAAGACTGGTTCCGGGCAATCGAAACCGGAGAGGTCACTCGGCGCATGCCGGACCCGCGCTACCCGGTGAAGATCGATTCGCTCACCGCGGACCGGATGATCGACCACATAGACCGGGAGTTCGAGAAAGAGCTGCGCGCCTGGGCGAACCTTGAAGCCGCGGGCGGGTACACCGAAGGCCCTGGATTCGCGAGGCTGGCGCCCCCGCAGCGCCTGGCGCTCGCGCAGCAGCTGCACGCGCTGAAGCTGAGGCACCAGCAACCGACGGACGCCAACCGCGCGGCATAGCACCCTCTCCCGACTGGGGAGAGGGCGCGGGTGAGGGGTCCCAAGGCTATCCCGTCCGCGCCTCCAGCCACTCCTTCGTGATCTCGAGCCCGAAGCCCGGCGCGTCGTTCGGCCGCACGTAGCCGTCCTTTATCGCGACCGTTCCTGGCAGGGTCACCATCTCATCGAGCGGTACACCCGGCGGAGAGACGCCCTCGGAACGCTCGCCCCACGCGATCGCAGGCATCGCCATCGCCAGGTGCTGGCCGAACGGGTAGTTCATGCCCGCATGCGTGATCACCGATACCCCGTGCGCTTCGGCAAG
>JACQUF010000202.1 GCA_016210435.1 Chloroflexota bacterium | reverse complement strand
TGCGTGGCGAGGACGAAGTCGAGGACGTCCCGCGGGAGGAGGCAGAGGGCCGCGTCGTAGTCCGCGCGGGAGGAGCGCCGCCGGTAGCCGCCGGGGACCAGGTCGCCGAAGTCCTCGGTCGCCTCGTGGACCGAGGTGGCGTCCCCGGGGCACGCGTCCGGGCCGTACTTGAGCAGAGCGCACTCGATGGCGCTCTCGAAACTCCGCTCGGAGATCTCGGGGGTCATGCCCGGCTCCCTCTGACGTCGATCCTGCCCGTGACGGCTGCGGCGACGAGTGCCGTGCGGAGGTCCTTGAGACTATCGATCGCTCGGCGGATCTCCGCGCCCTGGCTATCTAGGGACATGGTCTCCCGAAGGAGGTAGTCCGCAATCTGGCGCTGCTCCTTGAGTGGAGGGACCACGAGCCTGAATGTCGCCATCTCGCTCTCGTTGATGGCGGGGAAGCTGACACCCTCTGAGTGCGCCACAACCCGCTCAACGAAGTACGGCGAGCGAAGTGCATAAGCTGCGTACTCGGGTGACAGTTCCCGACCCGGTCTGACGACGGCAAAGCCTGTCGAGACGACGAGGTTCGGCTCCGGGTTGACAATCCGGGCGATTGCTCGAAGGTAAGTCCGGACCGTCGACACGATGATGTCGCCATGCTTCACGAGCCGACGGGCACGGGTCGGAGCGGCGCCGAACAGCATGGCCTCCTTGGCTTGGATCCGGCCCAGCTCATCAACATTCCCAATGTCGACATAGAGGATCTCCCTGCCGGGATCGGTGTCCTCGCTGAGCGACTCGGGGTTGACTTCGGCCAGGTACTTCAGCCGTTTCGTAAGCCAGTGCGAGGGGATCTCTCTGAGCCACGGAACGCCGGACTCACGAGTCCGCGCGGAGCGGTTGAGGCCCCCTGTAACGGCCCGATCGATGATCGCCCTGCGCCTGTCTAGAAGCACCCGAACGAGCCGTTCCTTCTCTCCGATGAGGGCATCGACGTCTCCCAGTCGCTCGTCAAGGAAGGCGACAATGCTCTGCTGCTCTTTATCCGGAGGGATCCCGAAGAGGGCGGTGGCAATGGCGTCGCCGCTGAGGCCGAACCTCGTGATGCCGTTGGCAGCGATCTGGAACTGGTCCCGCGGACCGATGGCTGAGCAGGCCCTCGCCAGGAACCGCCCGTCGAGGACTTCGTACTTGGGACGTAAGAGGGCCAGGTGGTACCCGCAAAGGACCCCCGGGAGATCCTCGGAAACATAGGAGGGGACCGCAATGTCGGTCCACTCCTCGGAGTCCTTCGTGATGATCACGTCCCCGCGGCGCAGGGTGAAGGCACGCACCTGGGCCGGTGTGGCCGTGGCCTCCATGAAGTCGATCCCCGCCGTGATCCGCTCGTTGTAATAGACGTCGGTGTAGTTGCAGAGCCGGACGGGGATCTCGCCTTCGACCGTCTTCTTGTCCACGTTGCTGAGCCGGACGGAGGCCATCGTCTTGAGCCGGCGCAGCTTCCAGTGGGCCGGGATCCGAGGGAGCCACGGCACCCCGGTCTCCCGGTACTCCGGGTAGGGCCGGTAGCGCTCGGCGACGGCGGACGGTCTGGTGGCCCGGGCCTCGCTCACGAAGCCGCCTCCGCCACCGGACCCTCGGACTCCCACTCAGGGGGACCCTCGTCGTACTCCGCCTGGACGGCGCCAGAACGGAACAGCTCAGGCTCTCGGGCAATGCTCTTGCCCGTCGCGGACTCGATGAGCTTGAGGAGCTCCTCTGCTCGGGCCGCGTAGAAGTCCCAGAACTGATCTGCTCTGAGGGAGTCCGGCAAGATGCGATGGGAGAGCAGGATCTGGTTCATTTGCGTGGGCTCGATCCCGGCTTCCCGTTGAAGGGTGGGAAGGTAGATGGAGGGGGCGCGGCCTCCGATCTGGCGATTGGTCCGGGCGGAGAGCGCGGCCTTGTTGATGATGCTGTTGTAGGTCCCCGACTTGAGGCCGTTGGCCTTGCACCAGCGCTCCGGGAAGATGTGGTGGATGTCGATATCGTCGTCGAATAGGGTTTGCGCCTCGATCGGGTCTCCGGTCCTGAAATCGCGCCCGCCCTCCCGCATGAGGAGGGCGTGAATGCCCTTGTAGGCGGCACTCTGGCGCGTGCGCAGCGTGAGGAGCCGGTTGGGCTGAAAGGACGACTCCGAGATCGTGATCGGGGCCGCCGCGTCTCCGCGAACGAGCGCGGCTACCTCCGGGAGGTCACGCGTGAAACGGGTCTCGATGGCTCCACCGTAGAGCTCGCCGAGCACCCCGCACCAGTACCACCGGGCGATCTGCTGGCGCGCCCCAACGGTTTCGCTCTCCTTGTCGAGATCGACGAAGATCGCCGCGAGGGGAACCAGCTGGGTGCGGTAGGGGAGGTCCTTCTCCCGGAAGATCTTCTGCCCGTACAGGAACCTCGCGGCGCGCACGAACCCCTCCTCGACGCGATCGGCCCAGGACTTCCAGTCGTCCACCTCGAGCTTCAGGATGTCCTTGCGCTTGCAGCTGATGCCCGGCGCCTTGTCGACCGGAACTCCCTCCGCAAGGGCGTCGCGCCGACGCGAGTGAGTGACGAGCAGCGAGATCGCCTGCAGGAAGTCGTCGCTCTGGAGGGTGCGCAGGACAGGGTGCTGCGACTTCATCCGCTGCTCGCGGGCGTTCCAGTCGTCGCGGAGCTGGAAGTTGTCGGCGGCGAAGGACGCCGTCAGCAGCTCGAACACCGTCAACGGCACGCCGCCGGTGTTCACGCGCTCGAAGACCAGGCACACCGCCTCTTTGGGAGTCTCCTTCTTCAGGGCGATCACCGGCACCTGGTACCGCTCGAAGACCTTGATGACCGCCTGCTCGAACCGGTCGTAGAGTTGGATCTTCTCCGGCGCGTACTGCCAGTGCTTGTTGTAGGACTGGCGCCATTCCGCGTTTGCGAAGACGCGGTTCACCGGGAAGAGGTCAGCGGCGAACTCGCGCTCGGGCGACGTCAGGTTGACGGTGATCTCTCCGCCGAAGGCCTTCACCAGCCTGTCCTCGGGGACGCTGAGTACGGCGCTCTCGCGGTCGTCCTCAACAGCGACGGCCTTCTTCATGTCGAGGTAGTACCAGCGGCGGATCGGCTTCCCCTTGGCGTCCTTGGTGTCGACGGGGATGACGCTGAGAAGGGCACGGTAGAGCGAGGTGAGCCGCTGCTGTCCGTCGAGGATCAGGGTCTCCGGGGCGATCTCAGCCAGCCGGTCGGGCGCCCCGGCGATGGGGCGCGGCTTGAAGCGCACATGCTGACCGCCCGTCTCGAGGAGCATGACCGCGCCGATGGGGAACGAGACCGAAACGCTGGCAAGGAGGCTCTGGATGCGGTCGTCCTCCCAGATCCAGTTCCGCTGGAAATCGGGGAGCTGGAGCTTCCCGTTGTTCGCCGCGGTGAGGAGGTCCTGCAGCGGAGTCTTCGTGCTGTCGAAACTAGCGCTGATCACGCGTCACTCTCCTTCGCCCCGCTCTTCCATGGGCCTTTGGGGGGCCACCTCATGGTGAAGGCTGCGCCGGAGCCGAGGGCCTCCCACGGCGCGACGAGGAAGCCGCGAACGGACTCTCCGACGGGACCGAAATCCGCGGGAGCACCCGGGAGCTTGCCCCGCACGAGGTAGGCCCGCCACTGTCGTGCCCTTTCCCCGTCCTCGTAGAACGCCGCGGTGAGAGCTGCCGGGGTCTCGGCGCCGATCGCCGTCCTGCGGCGTTTGAAGGTGGCCGCGACGGCTCCCGTCAACGACGCACCGTCGAAGAGGAACTGGCCGGACAGGACGAACACGTCGTAGAAGTCCTTGTAGCGGCTGTTGGCCCCACCGAGGAGCACCATGGCGTGGAACTTCTCGGCAACGACGGCCTCCCGCGGGTACGCGAGGATAGTGGGCTTGGGGGCATCTAGGAGGACGGGGTACTCCTCGTCCCGCGCCCCGGGCTCAATGGCGTTCCCGAACCCGACGTCCACCTGCATCGGGATCTTGGCCTTCCCCAGCATGACCATGAACGTGACGCGGAGCCCCCCGTACTCGGCCTCGTCGCGGATGGGGGCCGCCCTGAGGGACGCCGCGTCGAAGGCGAGCCCGTCGTCCTCGACGGCGACGGCCAGGATCTCCCGGAACCGCTCCAGCACGGCCGCGACATCGCTCTTCCCGTAGCCGGTGAAGTCGAGATCGCGGGTCGGGCGGTAGGCCGGACCACCCCACAGGGCGTAGAGCATCGCGCCCTTGAGGACGAGCCCCTTGCGGTGGGGGGACTTCCCCAGCCGGTAGAGGAAGCGCTCGGCCGCGTAGCGCGTGAGCACGAACTGCGCGTCCTCGTTGCGCGCGTGGGCCAGGTCGACGAGGCGCTTCTTCACCGAGGCCGCGCGGTTCTTCAGGGGGCGGGTCATTGGGCGAGGGCCTCCAGGTACGGCCGGAGGACGGTACGGGCCCGGCAGAACTCCGCGGCCCTCACGATCTCGTCGACGGTGGCCGCGCGGGTGCGCACCGCCTCGCGGAGGGCTTCGGTCGCCACGTCGAGGCCCAGCTTGTTGCGGTAGCGGAAGCAGTCCACGACCGTCCTGGCGGGGGAGGTGAGGCGCACCTGGACTCCGAGGATTGGGCGTTCCTGCACGCCGTAGGTCAGCATCGCGCCCGAGAACCGCACGAACCGGACTCCCTTGGTGGGAAGGCGGGACGGCTTGCGGGCCTTGCGATCGAGGGCGATCCAGACCTCGTGGGGGGACTGCGTACCGATCCCGTGGAAACGGAGGGCGGAGAGCAGGCAGACGATCCCGCGCGGCACCGCGGAGGACACCATCGCGATGGTCTCGTTCTCGGTCGGATGGGCGGAGGCCAAGCGGTAGAGGCCGGAGCCCACCTTCTCCACGGTCCCGGCCTTCACGAGCCCCTGGAGGTCGTGGAAGGAGACCCCGATGGGCTCCAGGTCCCGCGGGCGGAAGAACACCCCGATCCCCGCGGCCTCCAGACCCGCCCTCGTCAGCCTGGCTTCCTTCATGGCCGGCAATGTAGCAGATGTCGGCAGATACTCCTAAGTGCCGACATTTGCTGAAACCCTCGTCTCCGCATCCGCCGCCCCTCCCCGGCTCCCTCCGCGGCGAGGCCCGTCTACCCTTCCCTGACCTTCCCGCCCGTCACCTCGGACAGCATGCGGACGATGTCCGTCTCGATGGTCTTGATGTCCGCCTCGATCTCCTCCAG
>JACQUF010000201.1 GCA_016210435.1 Chloroflexota bacterium | reverse complement strand
TCCCTAATGTGTGCGACCTGGCCGATCAAGAGGATTGGGTCGAGCCATACGTGCGGGTCTTCGTGGCCGTCTTCAGCGTGGTCCGCATCCCTTTCGTCGCCGGGAAGGCCTGCCTCAACCACGATCAGGTCGTCTCTTTCGATCGATCTTAGCGCCCGATCGACCCATGGCTCGAATCCCAGGCCGTTGTAGATGAATACGTCCGCCTGTGACATCGCCCTGAGATCCGTTGCAGTAGGTTCGAAATCATGAGCTTCCACACCCGGCTTGACCAGGCTCCGCACATCGACGCGATCGCTGCCGACGCGGGACGCGATGAATTGGAGGGGGTAGAAAGTCGTCACGATCTCAGTCTTGCCCTCGCCAGGCCCGGGTTTCCCACCGCAGGCGGCCAGCGTGATCGCGACCAGAACGAACGCGACAAGGGCCGCTGAAAGTCTTCCCATGGCCGGACGCGTGGCTGTTTCGATACGACGTTTCAACTGACCCTTCCACCGCATTTTCCGCACTGGATGAAAAACTCGATCCGATGTCCGACGATCTGCCCTTCCAGGTCGGACCCGATAGCCTTCACGACGCGCTCGACGGTCGAATCCCGGAATTCCTGGATGGCGCCGCAATCGACGCAGACGGCATGGTGATGATGGTACCCAGCGTGGGAGGGCGTGTACCGGGGTTCGCCGTCGGGCATTGCGAGCTTGCAGATGATTGTGGCATCGACCAGCAGTTTCAGCGTTCGATAGACCGTCGCCCTCCCAACGTTTGGCAGGGCCGAACAGAGTTCCTCCGCGGTAAAGCCATCGGCCTTGCCGACGACAACTTCCGCGACACGCCGACGCGGGCCGGTGAGGCGATATCCGCGGTCTTCGAGGATGGCGAGAAGCGTTGTCGGGTCCACTCTTTCCGGTTCCCGTGGCGGGGTCGTCGTCAATCGCAGAGAATATTAGTATTTGAGACTTAGTATCGTCAAATCTCAGGAAGCATATAGCGCATTAAATCGTGGACTTACAAAGACGACGATCAGAGGTTTCTCAAAGCCATGAAGCCCAGAACCACCGCCACGCCGGCGTGCCGGAAGTGCGACTCCCCACGGGCGGCATTAATGCCAGAAGATGCGGCATTCGGTGCCCGTCCAGGGCGCCAGACGGATGACCGCTGATCCGCCCTACAATTGCCGGGAGAGGCCATCGCAGCCACATTCAACATGGGGATACGAACCGGGGTATTCGCAGCGCTCGCAGCCGCCGTTGTCATTTCTGTCGTCGCATGTACATCGGGCGCCGCGCCGGAGAAGTCGTCCGAATCTTCTTACTCAGCGGAGGCAAGCTCGTCCGATTCCAGGCTCGAACAAGTCAAGGCGAACCTTCCCGGCGACTTCGTGCTGCGCGCCTATATCGGCCAGGATGAGATAGGCGGCCAGAACGTCGACCTTTCGGCCATCGTCATTTCCCAGGGGAAGCCGGTCGTGCTGAACTTCTGGGGAGGCCTGTGCCCGCCCTGCAGGGCTGAAATGCCGGCTCTCCAGCGCGTGCACGAAACCCTTGGATCAGAAGTACTGTTTGTCGGCGTCGACGTCGGTCCGTTTGTCGGACTTGGAAGCCGCGACGATGGCAAACGGCTTCTTGCTGAGCTTTCAGTCGACTACCCAAACGGTTGGATCATCTCCCGGCGCACGCTCAACGACTACAACATTCGAGGCATTCCGTCGACGATCTTTCTCACCCCCGATGGCAAGCTATTTAAACGCTGGGACGGGGCGATTACCGAGGAACGCCTCGAGACCCTGGCGCGTGAGCTGATTTCAGAGTCGGCCAGCTAGCCCTTACGAAACAGGGTGAGGGCGGCAGCGCGGTTCAGCGGCGTGCGCCGAGCTGCTCGAGCGCAGTGTTGGCGATGCGCACGGCATCGCGCGGCAGGTCGTATGTGAGCGCAGTTTCGATGTCACGGATCGCCGCGCGCCTCTGTCCATCATCGGCATGCCCCAGCCCGCGTCCCAGATAGAAGAGGCCGAGCCTTGTACCGCCGCGCGAGGTCGCCGCCATAGCGTCCACGATATCGCGGGCAGAATCGTAGTTGCCGCTCCGGACCGCCCGCTCCGCTTCGCCTATGGTTGTAGCTGCGATCCGCTCGGGCGTGTACGGGTAGTTGGTCGTGATGAGATACGTGGTCGCCACCACCAGCACGGCGCTGGCGACGGCCGCGGCTTGCCACCGCCAGAAGGAGGCGGACCGGGCGACGATCCACGGCGAATCGAGCGTCGCCTCCGTGGCTGTGGCCGGGAGCGCTTCCCACCTCAGTCTGGGCGCCAGTACCGAACCGAGCACTGCGCCGCTGATCAGGCCGCCCAGGTGCGCCCAGTTATCGACTCCCCCGACGCTCAGTCCGAATGCCACGTTGATCCCGATGATGATCGCCACGCCCCAGAGCGACCTGCGAGCGAGATCGCCCAGGATCCGGCGGTTGACCGCAAGGTAGGCAGCGAACGCGCCCACGACCCCAAAGACGGCGCCACTGGCGCCCGCGCTGACCGTTGGGCCCGCCGCGTAGCTGGCGATATTCCCAAACACGCCGGCGAACAGGTAGATGGTAAGGAAGGACATGTGCCCGTAGGCCCGCTCCACCATGCCGCCAAAGATGAGAAGGCCAACGGCGTTCGTCAGAAGGTGGAGGGCGCCGATGTGAATGAAAACCGCGGACAGGAGTCGCCAGTACTCACCGTCGGCGATGGCAGGGCCGTATTTCGCGCCGAAGCGCAGCAGGACGATGACGTTCTGGGAACCGCCGCTGGCTTCAAGGAACAGCCATGCAAGGACGTTGGCGGCAACCAGAGTCCAGGTAGCGATGGCGGCTGGCATCCGACGATGTTACCCCAGGCCAGATTGGGGTAATGGCCGGTCTGCTATCCTCGGAATCCAGACGGGTTGGGGTTCAGGCGCGGCTCCCCAGCGTGCATTCGAAATCGCCCAGCCTAGCAGGACCGACTTCGACCCTTGAGCAAAACGCGGATCCGCAGACCCGCGCCGGCGGCGAGCAGCAGCACTGCGTCGACGAGCAGACTGGCACGCCGCGCACGCCAGTTCAGGCTGTTGCCATCTTCGCCGCCTCCGCAGCCAGAAACTCCACAGGCCGATCCCCCGGGTTCACCGGGCGCTCGGAGCGTGCTACTGATCGAAGACGATGAATCGGTTCTCGACGCCATCGTCGCCAGCCTGGAATCCATCGGCATCACACAGGTCACGGTCGCAAGGGACGGCGAATCCGGCCTCGCGATGATCGACGCGGTCCGCCCCGCGGTCGTATTGCTCGATCTGATGCTTCCGGTGAGGGATGGTTTCGACGTGCTGGCCAAGCTGCGGCAACGCCGGTCGGGTCTCCAGCCCGAGCGCATCGTCGTAATCAGCGCCATGAGTGATGCGCTGTCGGAGTCGGCGTTGCTTCAACTCGGCGCTGACTTCATTCTCTCGAAGCCATTCACATTGGAGCGTCTCGAGGCAGCCGTCACGGGCGGGTAGCGTCCTCCCCTTCCTGGGGGAGGCTTCGAGGAGAGGGCGATCAGAGCGTCGAAACGCGTGTCGACAGAGTTTCCAGGAAATGGCGCGGCTGCCAGCCGAGCACCGTGCGAGCCTTCGTATTGACGTAGATCCCGTGCGGTAGATCGGTGAGTATGTCGAACGTCTCGAACCGGGACGGGAGGCGTTCGAGCTCGATTTCAACGGCAAGCCGGACGGCTTCACCAGCATCCTGCCACGCGACCGCGAAGGGCCAGAGGTCCGCGCCCGGTTTGCCGAATCCGCCTTCTGGCCGCGCCAGGGTCGCCGGCTCGTAGAAATTGCAGAACAGCAGGGTCTGCACGTAGATGTCATAACGTTCGGCATGTACGCGCAGGATTTCCTGTCCAAGGGCCTTGGTGAGGGCATAAAGCCGCGTCCCCGGCTGGGGCGGCATGTCAGGATGCAGGCCGAAATCCCAGTCTTCGTAGGTGCGTCCGGCAAGCTGATAGTGCGGCCCCGTGTTGATGATCCTTCGGATTCCGTGCCGCACCGCGGCGACCGCCAGGTTGTAGTTCCCCCGTGTGCTTACGTCGAAGGCGAGCTTGCGGTCCCAACGCAGCACGGAGAGATTCATGATGCAGTCCATGCCGGCCGCGGCATCGACTACCTGATCCAAAACGGACACGTCGACGCGGCGGAACTCGTGACCGCTCCTCGTTTTTGGCTCGACGATGTCGGTCAGCAGGAGCTCCTGCCGGTCACGCAGCGCCTGTATGACCCAGGGGCCAAGCATCCCGTTGGCGCCGAGAATCAGGATTTTCATCTCCCGCTCCCACTTCCCGGATCATCTCTCTCCCTCCTCCGGAAGAGCTTGTCCCGAGCTCGCCGAAGGAAGGGAGGTAGAGGATGGAGGTCCATTTGCCCCTGACCCCCGCCTCGCTTGGGCGGGGGATCTCCTTCCTACTTGCGCAGGGTCCAGGCGGCTTCGAGGAAGTGCCTGGGCTGCCAGCCAAGCTGGCGCCGGGCCTTGGAGTTGCTGAACTTGCCATGCGGCAGGTCGGTGAACACGTTGTAGGTCTCGCAGCGCGACGGGAGCCGCGCCAGCTCGATCTCAAGCGCCAACCTGACCGCCTCGCCGGCGTCCTGCCATGCGACGCTGAACGGCGTAAGGTCGACGCCAATGCGCTGCTGCCCGCCCGGTGTCTTCATCGTCACGGGGTCGTAGAAGTTGTAGAAGAGCAGCGTCTGTACGTAGATGTCATAGCGTGTGCTATAAACCCGGAGGATTTCCTGCCCGAGAGCTTTGGTCAGCGCGTAAAGCCGTGAACCAGGTTGCGGCGGCATTTCCGGCGACAGATCGAAGTCGTGGTCCTCGTAGTTAGGACCAGCGAGCTGGAAGTGAGGCCCCGTGTTGATCACACGCCGTACGCCGTGTGTCACCGCGGCGACCGACAGGTTGTAATTCCCACGAGTGCTGACGTCGAATGCCAGTTGCCGGTCCTGGCGCAGCACCGACAGGTTGACGATTGCGTCCATACCTGCCGCCGCCGCGATCACCTGGTTCAGGTTGCTCACATCGACCTTGCGGTAATCCGCGCCCGTCTCGAATTTGAGGTCGTTGATGTCCGTGACGAGCACCCTGTGTCGCCTTTCGAGCGCAGCGATGACCCACGGGCCGAGCATGCCGTTTCCTCCGAGGATCAGGACTTTCATTTCATTCGCTCCTTCACACGGGAGGGAGGGGTAGCTCGATTTCGCCGTTAACCCCCACCCTCTCCCGGCGGAGAGGGCTGTTATGCAGCCTTCTTCGGGTAGCCGAGCACGCTTTCGCCGTTGCTCATCAGGAACCTGGCGTTGGGCACCGGCGATTGGATGTGGACCGGATTCCATCGCCTGGGCAGGGCCGCAGCGACCGCCGCGTTGAGGGCCAGTGCGAGGTCGGCGCTGGCGAGTGCGGCGGGCGCCTTGGTCCGGGTAGCGGCCGCCCTGGTACCCGTGACCAGTGGATAGCCGAGGCGCAGAGACACAACCTCAAGCTGGTGGTGCTCACGCGCGAACTCGCGGCACACGTATTCGCCAAGGTGCGAAGCGAGGATCGCAGGCTCGGTGGTCGGCAACGGCTTCCACCGTTCAGTTACCGAGAGGTGCGGCTCGTAGCTGTCGAACACCCGGAGAGTGTGCAGGTACACGAAACGCTTCACGCCGGTGTTGAGGCACGCGGTCAGCAGGTTGTAGGTGCAGCGGGTCAGGTAGTCAAGAAGCGGTATCGCTTCCATCTCATGGCCGCCATAGCCGACATGGACGATAGCGCCCAGGCCACGCACCAGGTGGTCGGTCGACGCGTCGTGGCCAAGCTCATGCGACTGGAATCCGCGGGCGGTCCGCTTGCGGCTGGGGAGGTCCGTCAGGACGACATCATGTTTCTTGCCCAGCGCCTCAGCGACCGTTGCGCCGAGCCCGGACGTGGCCGACGTGATCAACACCTTCACGAGATCTGTCCTCCTGCTCGCTCAGCGGGTCGAACTGCTGCCGCGGGGCTGAATGGTACGACCGTCGCGCATCGCGCGTCACGGCGACCAATCGTGGCTATTGGGCACGCAGCGTGTCGTCCCGAGTCCGCCTCAGGCGGACGAAGGACGTGTTATAGCAAACAGTCGCTTCGTTCCGACGCGTCGGGGCCTCAGGGTGACAATCAACGCTGCGGTTAGCCGCGGCGGGAGAGCCGCCACACGAACCGGAGGCCGCTCCACGTGGAATCGATCGCGCAGACCTTGTTGTCGACAAGGCCATAGGGCAGGCCCACATCCCGGAGCGCGTCCTCAGTAAGGTCGGTTGGCACGCCGGAAGATTTCTTGGGCCACGCGATCCACAGCGCGCCGTTCGGGACTATGGCGCGGCCCAGTTCCTCGAACCTGGCCTGCAGATCGCTCCGGCGATCGGTGAAAAACAGGACCAGATCGAAGTCGCGGAGCAAAAGTTTCCGCGGTCGGAAGATGATCGCCCCGGAAGGAGCGTTCAGCGTCCCGGAGTAGCCCGCTTCTTTCGCAATATGGCCCGTCATTCGATTCCGTCCCCGGACAGCAGGGCGACCGCGTTGCCGCTGAACATGGCTTCGCTTTCCTTTGGAGAAAGGGACGCGCCGCAAGCATCGCGAAACGCCCTTTGCTGGGAGATCAGGGGATAGTCGCTCCCGAACAGGATGCGGTCGGGTCCCGCCGCCGTCGCCACCGTCCTGAAAACGTTCGGGTTGTACAGGAACGCAGTCGCCGCGGAGTCGAACCAGACGCGGCGCATCGCGCGTGCTACCTCGGGCATCAGGCCATAGAACGGGAGCCCTCCGCCCCAGTGGGCGAAGACGAATCTGACCTTGGGAAAGTGCAGCGCCAGTCTGAAGAGGCGCTCTGGCGTGACGGTGCCCTTGCCCGGATACGAGTGCCCGACCGGCTCGGAGCCATGGGTCGTGACAATAAGTCCCAGGGCTTCGGCCGCGTTCATCAAAGGGGCCATGACGTCTGCGTCAGATATGTCGATCTTCTGGGTATCGGGGTGGAGTTCCCCGAGCCCAAGTGCGCCGGCTGCGGCGCATCGCTCGGCCTCGCGCACTGCTCCCCTCCCCCATCGCGGATTCAAAGAACAGAACGGGACCAGTCTCCCATTGCTCTTCGCCGCGCTTTCCAGCAGGTAGTCGTTTGCGATCCTCGCGACGCCCTTGTCCCACCAGCCGTAGCCCAGGATCACCGCCCGGTCTATGCCCGCTTCATGCATCCCGGCGAGGAGGTCGGTGGTCGACGCGGTCCTGGCCGTTGGGGTCGAGAACAGGGCCCGGAATGTCGGATCAGCGCGCAGGAAGCGGGAGCGCTCGTTCTTGAAATCGTCCGGCAGGACGTGCGTATGGAAGTCGAAGATCACGGG
>JACQUF010000200.1 GCA_016210435.1 Chloroflexota bacterium | reverse complement strand
TTCTTCGAAGACCCGATCGCGCCTGACAGTGTGATGTCCTTTGGTGAGGTTTCACAGAAAACGCGTATCCCGATGGCAGCCGGCGAACGCAATCTGAACATGTGGGAGTTCAGGGAATATGTCGAGTCCGCGGGCGTCCACCACATCCGGCCTGACGTCGGTCTGGCGGGAGGGATCACCCAGGTCAAGAAGATTTGCGCACTCGCGGAAGCCCACCACCAGGGCATCATTCCGCACGCGGTGCCGTCCGGCCCGGTCGCCACGGCGTCGCATGTCCAGCTCGGCGCATGCGTGCCAAATTGGGAGGTGCAGGAGCACCGGCCGCAAGAATCGCCACCCCATACCGACGTTGTTAAGAAGATCATCAAATTCGAGCGCGGCTACCTCCTGATCCCCGAATCTCCAGGAATTGGCGTGGAGCTCAACGACGATGGGATCAAGAAACATCCTTTCAGACCCTTCGGGGCCGGGGGGGCGCCCGTGCGCGCCGACGATGGTTCTGTCGCGATGCGCTGAGCAGACCTATGGCGCAGCGGAGCGGGAAGCCGGCGCCGAAACCGGAAAGCGCGCTTTGCCTCGTCTATGAGATGCCCGAACCCGCTATGCCGCCCCCATGCCTTGTGGCTGACGTGATATCAGGCAGTGTGCATGCCTATCAGGACGAATTGGATGGCCGCGTTCAACTGACGGCCGACGCATCGGACGCTCAAGGGGATCCATAGATTCCGGAAGATGGATGAAACGCGTACCACGCAAACCAGTAGGAAGTTTGGCCCGCCAGCCGCTCGAGAATGCGCGATTCCCCGCTAATCGCCGTTAAACCGGTTTCATCGATGCGCCACACGTGACCGGCCTCATCGACGAGCTGGCCGGATACGGCACCAACGCGAAACTCGTGATTTGACCGCCGGTAGGCTCGGACTGAAGCGGGCGTAGGGAACCCGACGATCAGGACGTTCTCCCCGTTCATCGAGTCATTGATGACCGTGAACCTTTCCACCAGCCGGAGTGGAAAGGCCCTTTCGATGCTACCCTCCTGAAGACCAAAGACCAATTCCTTGGGCGGCAGTCGAGGATCCTCTCCACGTATCGCGAACAGGGGCCCGGATGAGGCCGCGTAGTCGAAATAGGCAGCCCCTGGATCGCGCGGGTCGCGATAGTCCCGAACGTATCCGGTTTCGAGACTCACAACGGTAGTTTCCGGATGCTCTGCCAGCCACGCGCCCCAGGTGGTGATCGACGCAGGTAGTAATCGCAGCCGGAGGCCGCTGAGTGCGAGCCTGCCGACCACCGGCTCGCCGGTGAACGCATGCCACAGCGTCCTCGTTGTTCGGTCGTACATCAGCTTGTTGCTCTGGTACAGGAAGCCGGAAGTTCCAAAGAGAAATGTGGCCCCGTCGATTGTGGCGTCGTACACGACGCCCGAGCCGCAGAGCGGTCAATACACGACGGTGACCGCGCGAGGTCCGATAGCGTCGTTGACGACTTCGTGCAGATTGAGGATTCGGACCGGGTAGGCGCGCGCGTGGCCTTCCACCGCCACGCCGACGACCGGCTCTTCTGAGTCGAGGAAATCCTGGAGGTGGCCTGGCAGTGTGGTTGGCGAATCGAGAGCGGGAATATCCCGTGGCCCGACGCCGCCCCACTGTATCGCCCAAAGGGGAATCCGAGATGCCACACCCTGGTAGATGAACCCCTGCAGGTTCAGGTCAAATTGCGAGTACAGCGCGCCTTTCCAGATGTCGTAGCCGGGTGCGGGGCTTACCTCCGGGTGCGAGCCCATCCATCCATACCAGCGTGGGACCGACTCGTAGTCTCCGCCGAAACTCTCGCCGGTAAGACGCGTCAGCGCTCTCTCGATTGCGAGCGCCGTGTCGGGATTGACAGTGACGGCCGCCGCGTCGACCAGAGGCGCTACCAGACCCCGGTGCCCTGACACTCCGGCGTGGTTCAGCGCAAGCCGATCAGGTTCAGGGCTGAACATTGCCGGACTGTTGTCCGGCCGGCGCGTGAAATTGAACAGCCTGAACATGATCGTGCGAGCTTCAATATCGAGATTGGAGGGTGCGCCCTCCAGGTCACGAATACGAGTCTGCGTCCCTTGCTGATTGCGTACGTCCGCTGACTGTCGATCCGGTGTGGCCGTCGATGTGGGAGTGTCGCCGCCGACACGGCAGCCGGCCGTTGTTATCGCCCAGATTACCGAGACAAGTAGCAGAACAAATAGCCGTACGAAGAGAACGCTGCGTCGGCTAGCTGGCGAAGGCACTTTGTCGCAACTCGCTGGGACAGGCGGATGTCGCTACGTTTTCCGATCCCTGACCCGTGCTTGACACGCTATCACATAGCCCCGTAGGATTCCGCGGCCGCGCCTTCGGGAATACGGCTGACTGTCCCGACGCGGCAGGCTCGGCACGTCATTGCACGGACGGCGGTGCGTACTGGCATATTCGCCCGAGCCAGTGAGAGCGCGCGGGGCGACTCGGGTCTCGAAGTTGAGGAGGGGCAGGCCGTGTTGCGCCGATTGATCACAGTGCGACGTGTCTGGCTATTTATCGCGTTGAGTTTTGCAGGAGCAGTCCTCGCGTGCGGGGGCGGAGAAGCTCCGGCGACCAAAGCTCCGGCGGCGCCAGCGACCAAAGCTCCGGCGGCGACTGCGACCGCGGCCCCGGCTGCTGCTCCTACTCAGACGCCCGCCCCTGCTGGCGGCGGAACGGTGGTCGTAGGAGAGGACGCCGTCTGTCCCCCGACGTACATCATGAAGTTCGTGACCGGCGCATGCTTCGAGCGCGTCGCGATGTGGGGCATGATGGAAGGCTTGACCTATATGAAGCCACTTCCCGTCCCACAGCAACATGACGAAGAGGACCAGGCCAAGAGCATGGTCAAGTCCTGGGAGACGGACGCTACCGCGAAGACGATGACCTGGGTCCTGAAGACTGGCATCCCGTTCCAGGACACGCGCTGGGGTGAAGTAACCGCGCAAGATGTC
>JACQUF010000196.1 GCA_016210435.1 Chloroflexota bacterium | reverse complement strand
CGATCGCGCGCGACAGACTGGGTGCTACGGGCAGCTTCCCGGGCACCGCTGAAGTCGCTTGATCAGTTAATGCCGAATCCGGCCCGGTTCATCGATCACCTGCGCGCTTTCAATTACCATCCACGCTCGAACAAACATTCCGATGCGCTCAGCGACTGCATAGTCGCCGACTTCATCGGCCAGTGTCCCGTCGCGGCCAATCGGGCCGCTGCAGGGAAACTGGTCTATGACCTGAATTTCTCGATTTTCACCGGCACGGCGGCATGGCGAATCGACCTCGTGCTTGGCAGTCCTCCTGCCGGTCCGATTGCGGTACCCACGGGCGCGAAGATTGCGAGGATGACACCCGCCACGGTCCAGATCGCAATCGAGCACAAAGCCGTGATGACCGAGCATCACAAGGCGATCAAGAATCGCAAGCGGGACTTCGAGGCACACCACACGAACATTCGACTGTATAACCCCGAAACAATCTCCGGCGGGGTCCTGATGTTGAATGCCGCCCCAATGTTCAAATCACCTCTCCGGGCAGAAGAGATCACGACGCACAAGAATGCGAGTGATCTGGTGCGACATTGCCTGAGCGAGTTCCGGTCGATTCAGAAACGATCAGGTGTCCAGTCACAGGGACTCGATGTCCGAGCCGCCATCATCGTCGAAGTAGACAATCTCGATCCTGCGGGGTATCGGTACTATTCAGGACGCGACGTTCCCGGCATAGGTGATCCCATTCACTACGACAGTTTCATTCAGGACTTGTGTTCTACGTATCGAACAAGATTCGGGCGCGATTAGGACTCGCAGACCCGAAGTCACCGCCCAGAACCGCCGGGCAGGCTCCCAGCGATCTGCCGCAACATTCCCGCAGCGGGATCTGCTGGAGGCAGCAGCTCCAGCAACCGTCGCAGAAGGTCGCCGTGCGTCGTGAGGAATTCCGCTTCCACGTCACCCCGATCGATCGCCGCGCGATATAAGGCAACGCCCCGGGCAATTCGCAGCAGCACCCAGTTCGTCCCCTTCAGCTTAACGATCCGGGATAGGAATTTCGCGTCCGCCGCGAGATCGACCTTTGGCCCGGCCTTGAGATCCGACCAGTAGACGTCGTAGACGAACTGATTGAAGGTCCGGGCGACCAGGTCCGGCTGGGAATCCGCCTCGACGATCACATCCGCGGCCATTTCCGGATCCGCAGCGATGAGCCCGTGCAGCAGCATCGGCGCGGGCGTGCGCAGGTCAGCCGCATCGATCAGCAGCGAGGCTGCTGCTTTCGGGTCACGTTTGAACACGAACGCTGCCCGGGCCGCGTGCCCCTCGATCCAGGGCAGAAGTGCAATACCGGACTCCCTGAATAGGTCCCTCACCAGAGCGGGATCGGAGAGGGCCTTGCGGTCGAGCAGCACATATACGGCTTCGTCATACGGCCGGTCGATCGCGAAATTGCCGGACGAATGCTCGACAAGCCTCTTTACTCCCGCGATCAGAGATTCACGGGAGGCGCCTTCAGTAACGCCGACCGTCGCCAAGAGCTGATCCGTCGTGATTTCGCCGGAGCGCGCGATCTCCGGCCTCAGCTCGAGAAGTCGGAGGATGGCGGGCACCGACAAGTTGCGCATCGCCGCGGCCGTCGCAGTGGAATCGCCTTCGCGCATCAGGTCGAGCACGGTCCCGAGCGACGACCGGACATCATCGTCAGACAGGCTGTCCAGAAACTCCTCGAGTTTCCTTCCGCCTTCCGCCGGGCTGCGCTTTGCCGCTGCTAATACGCCGTCGGCGACTCGCGCGTAATCGGCCAGCTGACGAGCGTACCCGGCAACGATCCCGCCTATCTGCTCATCCGCGCGGGCAACAGGGCGCTCACCGGAAAAGAGCTCGACGAGGGCGCGTGCCTTGAGCAGGAACGGGAAATCGCCGATGAACGGCTCCGCCTGCCTGCCGCGGTAGCGTTGGGCCTGCTCCGCCGGCGACAAAGGTTGAATCTCGATGTAGAAGTCGAATGCGCGGCCTATCTGCCGGGCCTGTTCCTGACGGTGCTGGCGCAAGACCTGCGAATGCTTCCCGTGCAGGTCTCTTATCTCGTTCAAATAGCCTCGCCAGAAGTCGAAGCCGCGGTTTACCCCGGCCGCGTCGGTCACCGCGCCTTCCCGCTCCTTGACGAGCTGGAGTTGCTCGGCGAAATCGATCAGCCGCTGTTTCTCCTCTCCTGCGAGCGCGCTCGTGAGAGTCGCGGGCAACGGCCGCGCCGCTTTCGGCCTCAGCGCCGAGTATTTGTCGAGAGGGAAATGCTGCAAGCCGAAGACTTCCCCAGCTACCTGTCGCTCGGAGTCGGTCAAGCCGTGCCACCAGCGGATCGCACCCTGCCAGTCGGCGAACTCTTCGCCACCAAGCCCGGATTCGCCATAAAAGGCATCGGCAAACCTGCGCAGGATTGGCGGCACGAGATCGATATCACCGCCGGTCATGTAGATCAGGTCTGCCTCGCCGAAGTGGTACAGGTCCGGATAGTCGCCCTTGAACAGGTTGGGCATGTTGCGGAAGCGATCGCGGAACGGTTCGAACCTGTCCGGAGGCTGGCGCATGAACTCCTGAAGCCCCTCGTGGTACTCGACGATCACCTTCAGCGTGCCTTCCGCGTCCCGTTCACCTGGATCTCCGGCAAGTCCCTTGACCGGGAACGCGCCCCACGTGGAGTGACTCAACTCGTGGATCGTGGTCCGTGGGATGGTTTGGCCGATCCCTGCATATCCGTCGAAGCCGGTGCTCCCGAACCACGCCGGCTGGCCGACCATCTGGCGAAGGTCATACGAGCGCATCCAGAGACGTCCCTGCTCGGAAGGTTGCCAGATGGACTCGATGGCCGCTACCCGAGCCTTGATCCAGTCTGACTGCGCTGCTGGGGCCGGCGACGGGGACGGTGCTGGGGCTGCGATCGGGGTCGCCGCAGGGAACGGGGACGGCGCCAGGCCTGCGGTCGGAGTCGCCGCAGGGGACGGAGTCGCAGTTGGCGCCACGGGGCGGGTAGGAGGGCTTGACGTCGTTGCTGTCGGTTGTGCGGGCACGGGCCTGGCCTGGGACGTCGGCGAAGGTGTCGGTGTCGCGGCGGCTGGCGTCGCGAAGGCCGTTGCGGTCGCAGTTGCTACGGGGATCGGAGATGGTGGCTGTGGCGTGGCGGCGGAGCGACTGCACGCGACCACTGCGAGCGCGGCCAGGCCCATCATGATTATTCCAATCACCGCTGGCCCGGCCCTTCGGTGACAGGCCTCTGACCGGTCGCCGGCCGTGGCTGTCGCGTCATCAGCCATGCGGGAACGATGGCGGCGAGCGCGATCATCGCCCCGGCCCTGAAGAACCCCTGGAAAACGGTGAGGCCCGCCTCGGTAACCAGGCGGTCCGTTTCAGCCTGGACGGTCGGATCAAGCGAAAGCGCAGGAATTCCCGCCACCAGCGTGTCGAACCGCGTGGCGCCCCAGGCAGTCATGGCGGCGAGGCCGATGGTCATCCCAATCATTCGCGCGACGGTCAACCACGAGGAAGCGGTCGCTCGCATATTGCCTTCTATCTCGGCCATCCCCGCACGGAAGACAGGAGCGATCAGAAGGCCAAAGCCAAGACCGGCAATGGCCAGGTGGACCGTCATCGGAGGGTCCACGATTTCGAGGTCCCATCCAGACATGAGAAACATGCCAGCGGAGATTGCTGCCAGGCCGATGAGCGCTGGCGGCCTGGGGCCCACCCGCGCGGTCAGGATCCCGCCAAGAAGCGCGCCCGCCGCTATCGCTAGCGTCATGCGGAGAAGTCGCAGTCCGCCTTCGAGCGCCGATGTCTCCAGCACAGTATTCGCCATCAAGGGTACGGTGACCATGCCGATGATCAGCGCGCTCCCGATCAAAGCGTGGCACAGGTTCGCCCAGCCGAAACGCGGAGATGCAAGCATCGGCCTGGGCAGTATGGGGTCTGCCGCGCGCCGCTGTCGCCAGATAAGCGCGGCGCCCGCGAGTGCGGCCAGCACGAACAGCAGGCCGGTTTGAACGTCAGGTTTGCCAACCGTGGAAAGGCCCCAGGTCACGAGCGCCAGCGCGGCGGCGACGAGGGCAGCGCCGGGATAGTCGATTCGGGGCGCCCGAGGCCGTCCTGAAACGCCCCCCGCCGGAGCGGGGGATTGTCCTCGGCTGAACCGCCTCAACAGGCCGATCGCGGGAACGGTTACCAGAACGCCAACGATTGGAACGTTTAACCAGAAGACCCACTCCCAGGAGGCTGCCTGACCAACGACCCCGCCCCAGAGCGGGCCCACCACTCCGCCCGCCTCCGCGCTCGCCCCGACCACCCCGAACGCGATCGCCTGGCGGGGAAGCTCTCGCAAGGCTGCCGCGGCGGCCAGGGCGACCGGCAGGGCGGCGCCGCCGCCGACCGCCTGGAGGACTCGCGCGCCCACAACCCACTTGAGGCGTAGCTCCTCTGCGCCAAAAGAATCCGGCAGACTTGCCGCGAGGGCGACCAGTACCGAACCGAGGGCAAACAGGAACATGGCACCGACAAAAGCGGGGTGGTATCCGTAGCGGTCCGCGATCCGGCCCATCAATGGCATTGCCGCGACGTACCCGATCAGATACCCGGTTACGGTCCACGAAGCGCGATCAAGGTCGCTCACCGGCACTCGCAGGTCAAAGAGCATGTCCGGGAGCACCGTCACGATCACAGTCTGGTCAGCGGCTGCGAGGAAGACCCCGGCGCACAGGGGCAACAGCGGCCAGTACACCCTCAAATCAGATCGGAGGTTTGATCGCGCCGACCGCGTCGAACTCG
>JACQUF010000191.1 GCA_016210435.1 Chloroflexota bacterium | reverse complement strand
TGTAGGCATGAGGTGGGTGATAAGCGAGACGGTCAGGCCGGTGGCGAAAGTTGACCTTTCGTACTCCAAGAATGGGGGACTTACCTGGCTGCCGACCAAAAGCCTGGCGGTTGCTCCGACCGAGGTCCTGGCGGCTGTTCCGACCAGCTATAGATGGAAGGTGCCGGCGGGCTTGAACACCAGCAAGGCGAAGGTGAAGGTGACCTTGAGGGATGCCAAGGGAAGAAACATCGGCAGCGATGCCAGCAACCGCAACTTCAAGATAGTGCCATAGCCCAAGAACCAAGGATCAAGGGGCAAGGCGGTAGGGCCGGATGCATCCGGCCCTACCGTCCTTTTTGAGGAAATAACCGGGCATATCAAGTTCCCCGAAGGTACCAAATTGGCGTAGGGGCGGGTGGCGCCCGCCCGTCCTTCCGAGAAGGATGGACCACCAACGGCTCCATCTGATCGGCAAGCGGCACGTACACAGCCCCCAAGGTAGCAATCGGCAGCGGCATGCCAGCGCGGCCCGCGGGCAGAGCCTGCCCTGAGCGAAGCCGAAGGGCCGTCCGCCCCTACTCGCCGCCACTGCCTGCTACTCGATCTAACTCTCAAGGTTCATGATTCGGCCCTACCGTTTTCTTCCTTGTCAGTAGTCACTTGTAACAACGAGTGGCTTCTTCCTCTTTGCGACCGACAATTGACCACTGACGACTGACAAATCCCTTGACCCTTGCCCCTTGACCCTTGACCCTGGTATCATTGTGAACGCGGATATCCTCGCGCTTATATCCCCATCAGAACTCGAGTGGAGGTTAACTGCCATGAGTGTTAGACGGGAACTACTTGAACAGATCGAAGCCGGCTCCGATTCTATGATTCAGGCGTGCAGACAGTTGATTCAGGCCTATTCGGGAGACCCTCCCGGGGATACCAGGAAGGCCGCAGCGGTCGTGATGGACTACCTTACGGCCCACGGAGTCGACGCCCGTCTGGCCGCCGGGCGCGAGGAGCTGCCGAACGTCGTGGCGGTCGTGAAAGGCGAAAACCCGGGCCGGAGGCTCGTCCTCAATGGGCACCTGGATACCTTCCCGGTCGTGGACTCCCACCTCTGGAACGTCGACCCGCTCGGCGGCGAGATCGTCGACGGCCGGATCTACGGCCGCGGAGCTTCGGATATGAAGGCGGGAATCGCGCTCTCCATGGCCGTGGCGGTGGCACTGAACCGCATGAGCAATAAGCTCACGGGGCAGTTCGTGTTCACGGCCGTGGGGGATGAAGTGGGACAGGGCCCATGGGGAGCGGACTACCTCCTCGACAACGTCGAGGAAGCCCGCGGCGATGCTGTGCTGGCCGCCGAGCCCACGTCATGCGACATCATGCGCTTCGGGGAGCGCGGCAGCATCTTCATGGAAATCGAAACCACCGGCCGGAGCGCCCACAGCGCCTATGCCTACCAGGGCAGCAGCGCTATCAACACGATGATGGGGGTGCTTGCCGAGCTGCAGCAGCTCGAGGTCCTGCCGGTCGACATGCCGGCGGAGGTCCTGACGGAGGTCGAGGCCGCGCGCGACCGGGCAGACGCGATCTGGGGGAAGGGCGCTACTGACGCCCTGAAGCGGATCGGCGTGAACGTCGGCACCCTCGCGGGAGGCACCCGGCTCAACATGGTGCCGGACCAATGCCGCGCCGGCCTGAGTCTGAGGCTGCCGCCGGGCGTGCCGGCGGATGGGATATTGGAGTCGATCAAGGCGATCGCCAGGAACGGAGGCGCCACCGTTAATATCATTCAGGCGAGCGGGCCGACCTACTCCTCGCCGGACCACGACATCGTCCGCGCGGTGCGTGGCGCGGCCAAGGAGATCAGGGGATCGACCCCGTCCCTCTACATCGGCCTTGGCGCCAACGACACCCGCCTGTTCCGGCGGCGCGGCATCCCGGCGTTCACCTACGGCCCCACGCCCAACAACGCCAGCATGCCCAACGAGTACGTGACGATCCAGGACGTGGTCGACGTCGCCAAGGTATATGCTATCGCCGCGTACGACTATCTGACCGCGTAGTAGTCCGTGGTCAGTTGTCAGTGGTCAGTTGCGTTGAAACACCGACTTTCTCTGCAACTGACAACGGACAGCGGAGGTTATGATGAAGTACTTCGCGGCCAACGGCGTCGACGCCCGCGTTCTGGCCGGGCGAGAGGCCATGCCGAACGTCGTGGCGAGGATTCGCGGGAGCGTCCCCGGGCCGCCGGGTGGTGTACAACGGCCACTACGACACCTTCCCTGACGGGGACAGGAGCCTCTGGACGGTCGATCCGTTCGGCGGCGTGGTTGAGGACGGCAAGATATACGCGATCGCCACGTACGATTTTCTTATGGCGTAAGTCGCGGGCAAGGAGGGCCACGTTGCTCCAGGCGCAGATCATATCGGCGGTCGACCTGCACGTAGGTGGCGAGCCCATCCGGGTCGTCACGGGCGGCTTCCCTCGCATCGAGGGAAGCACGATGGCCAAAAAGAACGAGTACTGCAGGCAGAGCCTGGATCACCTCCGCACCGCGCTGGTCTGGGAGCCCCGCGGCCATTCTGATATGATGGTGACGCTGCTGACCGAGCCGGTCAGCCCGGGGGCGGCTTACGGCATCCTCTACCTGCACGGCGGCGGGTACGCCTCCCTCTCCGGGCACAGCACGATAGGCACCGCCGCTGCCGTGGCCGGCCTTGGACTGGGCAGAGTAGCCCCACCCGGCGGGACCATGGCGTTCGACACCGTCGCCGGCCGGGTCGAAGCAAAGGTCGCGTTCGAGCGGGGACGGGTTACCACCGTTACCCTGCGAATGGCTCCCTCGTTCGTATACCGCGACCCGGTGATGCTTGACGTCGAGGACTTCGGCGAGATCCCCGCCGCCATTGCCTACGGCGGAGCGTACTTCGCCCTGGTCGAGGCCGAGGACGTGGGGTTCGAGCTCGTCCCCGGCAACGTGCCGAGCTTCATAGACCTGGGCCTGGACGTGCGCGAAGCCGCCAACCGCTTGGTGCGCCTCCAGCAACCTGGGACCCGCGAGCCCGCTAAGGTCGACCTCGTCGAGTTCTACAGCCCTCCCGGCAACCTGGTGGCCGATGCGAGGAACGTGGTCGTCTTCGGCAATGGAAGCGTAGATCGGTCGGCCTGCGGCACGGGAACCTGCGCCAAGATGGCTCTGCTTCATGCGCGGGGAGAGCTCGGGCTGCGCCAGCCGTACGTTCACGAGAGCATAGTCGGAACCCGGATGACCGGGCGCCTGGTGGAGGAGGTCGAGATCGGGGGCATTCGAGCCGTCGTCCCGGAGATCTCGGCCGAGGCCTACTTGACGGGCATTCACCAGTTCGTCATAGATCCGGAAGACCCCCTTCGCCACGGCTTCACTCTCAGGTAATACCAGACCCGGGTAGGTGATTGGGTGTTCAGAGTAACCGTAGTGCGGGTGGCTTGTCGCGTTACGGTTTAGTTAAGCAGAGTCCTGAACTGAAATCTATTGGGACAATCCACCCGCGCTACTCTTGGCAACTCCACCAGCGGAACTTGGCATACAAGTGACAGAACGGAGGGAGGAAGGAAGTTGGATAACCACCGCAGTCGTTTCGATGGTCCGCAGGCTGCCCACCGCCGGGCTATATACAAGGCGGCGGGGTTCGGCGACGAAGACCTGCGCCGCCCCCACATCGGGATCGCCAACGCGTGGATGGAGGGGAACCCGGCGCTGATGCACCTGCGCCACGTCGCCGATGCGGTCAAGGCCGGAATATGGCAGGCCGGCGGCGTCCCCGTCGAGTTCGGCGTCTTCTCCACATGCGGCAACATCGCGTGCGGGGCCGAGACGATCAAGTACGAGCTGGTCATACGGGACGTCATGGCCGCCAGCATCGAGATCACGTCGCTCGTTCAACTGTTCGACGGCCTGGTCCTCCTGTCCTCGTGCGACAACCTCATTCCGGGGCAGATCATGGGGGCCATCCGCGTGAACGTTCCGTCTCTCCTGCTCACCGGCGGGCCGATGCTTCCCGGCCGCTGGCGGGGGAGCCCCATAGCGGCCCCGGCGGTAAACGAGGCGGTCTACGGCGCCCTGCCGGCCGGATTGATCGAGGAGTCCGAACTGGCCGAGATGGAGGAGGTAGCCTGCCCCGGCGCCGGAGCCTGCCCGGTCATGGGGACCGCGAACACGATGCAGATCCTTTCCGAGGTCCTGGGAATCAGCCCTAGCGGCACGGCCACCATCCCCGCCGTTTCCTCCAACCGCATCCAGTCCGCCCGCCGCGCGGGGCGCCAGATCGTGGATCTGGTGCGCCGGGGCATACGCCCCACGGACGTTATCACCGAGCAATCCCTGCGGAACACCATCGTGGCCGACCTTGCCATCGGCGGCTCCACGAATGCCGTTCTGCACATCATCACCCTCGGGCGCGAGCTGGGAATCGACATCGACCTGGAGGAATTCGATAAGATGAGCCGAAGGGTGCCGTGCATACTCGGCGTCGTTCCCAATGGGCCCAATTACGTAGTGGATCTACACGAGGCCGGCGGGGTGCCTGCCCTGCTCAAGCGACTCGAGCCGCTGCTTGCCCTCGACTGCATGACGGTCGACGGCCGGACCGTGGCCGACAACCTGGCGGGCGTCACGGTCCGCGAGAGCGAGGTAATCGCGACCCTGGACCGTCCGATCCACCCCGAGGGCGGAATAGCCGTGTTGAAGGGCAACCTGGCGCCGAATGGCGCGATCGTGCGCCCGACCGCCGTGGTGAAAGAGATGCTGAGGCACTCCGGCCCGGCCAGGGTCTTTGAAAGCGATCAGGCCGCCCTCGCCGCCATCAACGAGGGGCGCATCCGGCCCGGCGACGTGATAGTAGTGCGCTACGAGGGCCCCTGCGGGGGGCCAGGGCTCGAGGAATTGATGATGTCCACCGATGCCCTCTACGGCGCCGGACTCGACTCCTCGGTTGCCCTGATCACGGATGGACGCTTCTCCGGCTTCAACCGCGGCCCCATCATAGGGCACGTCTCTCCGGAGGCGATGATCGGCGGCCCCATCGCGCTCGTGGAGGAAGGCGATACAGTAGAGATAGATATCCCCAACCGTTCCCTGAGTCTGCGCCTCTCCGACGCGGAGCTGGCCGGCCGTAGGGCCGGATGGACTGCCCCGCCGCCGAAGGTAGACCGAGGGATTCTGGCTCTTTACGCCCGAACGGCGGAGCCCGCCGAGCGCGGCGCCGCCATGCAGCGCTGGAAGGATTGAGGGCATTCACGTCCGGTTGACAGGCGTCCGGGCCTGTGCTAAGGTTTAGGTGGTCGAGCTAATAG
>JACQUF010000199.1 GCA_016210435.1 Chloroflexota bacterium | reverse complement strand
CTTGCGGGGGTCCGAGCCTGTCAGGCGGACTGCCTGGGCCCCAAAGCCCTCGCCCCTTGCGGGAAGTCACCTGTACCCTTCGCCCCGACGGGGAGAAGGTGGCCGGAGGCCAGATGAGGGAGAGGACTGGGGTGAGGGGTTCCCCGCCCCTACAGCCTCCGCACGCGGCTGGTCGTAAAGGTCGTGGCTATCGCGGCGAATATGAGCAATGCGCCTGCGCCCGCGACCGCATAGCGGATGCCAACCACTTCTGAGATCGCAGCCAGTGGTATTGCGCCCAGAGGTATCAGTCCGAAGTTCATCATGTAGAGGCCCATGACGCGTCCACGGAATGACTCGTCCGCCTCCTCCAGCATCAGGGCCGAGTTGAGGGAGCGCCGGCCCGAGTCTCCGATCCCCAGCAGGACCATCACGAGGACTGCGACGCCGTAGATAGCGGTCGTCGTCGCGAGTACGAGTGCAATCCCGGAGAGCGCCGTGGTGGCGAGCAACACCGCGCCCCGGGATTCGCCCTTGCGAAGCCCGGCGATCGCCAGGGTGCCCAGCAGCGCGCCGAGCCCGATCATGCTCAGGAGCAGGCCCACTGCCTCGGGGCCACGGCCGTAGACATCGTGGACGAACACCGGCATCAGGCTGCGGAACGGCTGGGCCAGCACGGTTGTCGACAACGCCAAAACCAGCAGCACCAGCACAGTCCGGTTCCTGAGGGTGTACTGGATCCCCTCTTTCATCTCACGCCAAATCGCCTGCTTCGCGCGTTGTGAAGAACCTCTTCCGGCCGAACTCGGGAGTCGCTCGGTAAGCACAAGCGCGAGCAGGCTCAGCCCCGCGATCGTGAAGAAGGTCGCGCCGACGCCCACGCGTGCATACATCACCCCGGCGATTCCGGGCGCAACGAGCGTCATCAGCGACATCGCACTCGCGTTGA
The DNA here is from genome assembly GCA_016210435.1 of Chloroflexota bacterium. Classification (GTDB taxonomy): domain Bacteria; phylum Chloroflexota; class Dehalococcoidia; order Lucifugimonadales; family Lucifugimonadaceae; genus VGZT01. The sequence goes on along the minus strand of JACQUF010000199.1, from coordinate 5,453 downwards.
GGGCAACTGCATTGCTGGTGCTCTCCTTGCCGACCAGCTCAGGAATGATCGACTGCCTGGAGGGCATCAGGAACGCCCACGAGACCCCCTGAAGCACCGAAGCGGCCACCAGGTGCCAGAGCGCGATCTCTTCCATGACCACGAGGAACCCGACCGATAACGCGATGACCATGCTCGCGAGCTGACCGGCCTGGATAATGCGCTTGCGGATTACGCGGTCGGCGAGCGCGCCGCCGATATTCGAAAGGACGAGTATTGGAGGCGCCATTCCTGCCCCAACGACCGCGACCGATATCGCCGAGCCGCTGAGGTCCCATGCGAGCTGGGCCCGGGCAACGATCTGCATGTTCATGCCGCCCATCAGCGCCAGCATTCCAAGCCACAGGTATCTGAAGTTGCGATGCTGGAGAGACGAGAAGGTGCGGCGTGCCCAGGACGTGGCGACAGCGGGTACCGGCAGCCTCAGCGCGCCGCGCGCAACGGTCGTAGCCTGCTCGCCGGTGTTTCTGGCAGCCGTCTTGCTGCCTCCTGGATGGGTGGCCATACCATACCGCCACCGTCAAGCCACCATCGGCGCTGTTGCATGTGGCCGGGCGGCAGCGCAAGGCCGTATGCTGCACAGGATCCGAGCCCTCTAACCATCCCCTGGGCCCTTGGCCCTCGGACCCAAGGAGCGCCCCATTGCCCGGCTTCGCAACGACCCCTGACACGTTCATCGTCATCGGCGAGAACATCCACACGTCGCGGGTCGTGTCGCTCAAGGGCCGGCGTGTCAAAACACTCGATGGAGGCCAGGAAGGTATCGAGTACCGGGAAGCGGCGGGAGATCTGCGATACCTGATCGTTCCGCCGCATTTCCGCGAGACGCAGGCGTACCAGGGCGGCCAGCTTAAGCACGTGATGTTCGCGGTCTGGAAGGGCGTGCATGGAGGGGCCGACGACCAACGCGAGGCTGATGAATACGTCGCATACGAGGCGCGGCGGCAGATCGGCGCGGGTGCCCATTTCCTCGACCTCAACGTGGACGAAGTTTCGCCGGACCTCGAGGAGCAGAAACGGTCGATGCGATGGCTCGTCAAGGCGGTCGAGAAGCACTCCTCGTTGCCCTTGAGCATCGATTCGTCGAACGTGGAAATCATCGCCGCAGGCCTGGCGGAATGTGCCGGCAAGGCCGGGCGCCCGATGCTCAATTCGCTCGCGCTGGAACGGGTGGACGCCCTGGACCTGGTCAAGAAGTTCAACACGCACGTGGTCGTTACCGCGGCGAGCATCGATGGCATGCCCAGTGACGATGAAGAGCGAGTCGATAACGTCGCCGCGTTGCTCGAGAAAGTGTTAGCTCGAGACGTTCCGGCCCCGGATATTCACGTCGACGCCCTCGTTTTCCCGATCTCCGTGGCCGCGAACTACGGCCGCCACTACCTGGACGCGATCCACACGATCCGGCAGAAATATGGGCCGGAAATCCACATCACAGGCGGCCTCAGCAACGTCTCGTTCGGACTTCCGAACCGCAAGCTGATCAACGAATCGTTCATCTATCTCGCGGTCCAGCACGGAGCCGACTGCGGGATCATCGACCCCGTCTCGACGAAGGTGAGCAAGGTCTTCGAACTCGATACGCGGGCGGAGCCGGTGAAGATCGCCATGGCGATGCTGCTTGGAGAGGACGAGTACTGTGCGAACTACCTGCGTGCATACCGGGCTGGGAAGCTCGGCTGATCGCCGGAGGCCGCGTCGACAAGCGCGGGATCCATGAGTTCGTGCAGATGCTCGGGCTTGGCGTGTGTGACCTGCTGCAGCCGGAGAGCACGGTGAGGTAGGCGTGGAGATCAATCGCGATCTGATCGCGGTGTAGTTCACCTATCCCGCGACAGCGTCGATGTACACCCTGTCACCCGCACGGGCGCGGCCAGCCAGCTTTATCGCAACCTGGTCCCCGGGCGTGGCAAAGTCCACCGGCTGGTGATTGATTTCCATCGATTCGACCCGCTGTTCCAGGTCGGTCGTGTGCCCCGCGACGTAGATCAGGTCGCCCTTCCGAATGGGCCGCTCGAGCGACAACGCCGCCACCCCGAGCTTGGTGTAGTAATGCGAAATCTCGCCGACCTTCGCCGGCGCGATCGCCTTTGGCGGGCTGGTCATCCCGATCAGTACGTCGTGGACGCTCTGTTCGAGCGCACGTGCGATGTCCGAAAACGACACGACCCCAACCAGTTGACCGTCCTCCTCGACGACCGGCAACCGCCGGATGCGATGCCGCCGCATTACGCGCGCCGCCTCCAACGTATCGGTGGAGGGCGTGGCGGTAATGACCGGCTTCGTCATGTGCCTGGAGACCTGGCAGGTCCTGGGATGGTGGAACTCGCCAACGCAGGCAACCAGGAGGTCGCGATCAGTGACGACTCCCTCGGTCGTTGAGCCGTCGCCGATGACAAGCATCCCGACGTTCTGCGCGTGCATGAGCTTCGCAGCTTCTGATATCGACGCGGTGGGGGATATCGTCACCGCGCCGATAGCCATGACGTCCTTCACCAGCATGGTAGCTCTCCTTTGGGACTTGACACGAAGGCTACGTGATACAGCACCGCGAGGGTATGTTAGTCCCGTAAAAGCCTGGACGTGGATCCCGGCTACGGTTCGCGGTGGAAGCCGCGTACTTCCTCCGTGTCAAGTTCCTGCCCGCTGAACGGCTCTTCGTCGGATAGCTCGGCAGCCTCCAGGTAGGGCGGCGCTTCGTCCAGAAATTCCTGCTGAACCAGGCGATAGAGCTTTTCGTCGCGGTCGATCGAACGGTTCCGAGGGCTCCAGGCCTTCCTCTTCCTCCAGCCACTGATGGGACTCCAGCTCGGAATCGGCCAGGTGCATGAACTCGACCGGGCCGGTCGAGGCCTCGAGACGTTCGAACCACTTCGCGTCGGCCCACACGAAGGTCCTGCCTTCATCCGGATCTCATTACCATCGGCGCACCGCCAGTGGTTGCCGTGTGCCCGACGTTCTCGCCCTTGCACGCCTGATTGTGTCTACATATAAGGGTAACGGGATACGCTACGCTTGCGTACAGGCGCCGGTAGAGGAAGGAGTACTTCAGGCCTTGGCTGAAGGCGTCAAGCTGTTGCGCGGGCTCGGAATGGTGCGTCTGGCAGCGGGGGTCCCCGAGGTGCGCGTCGCAGATGTGGCCGCGAATGCGCGCGCCATGATCACGCTCGCCCGCAAAGCCCGCCGGCAGGGCGTGCAGGTGCTGGCCTTCCCGGAAATGGCGCTTACCGGCTATACGATCGGCGACCTCGTCCTCCAGAAGGCGTTGATGGTGTCGGTGCGCGACGGAATCGGCGAGATTGCGGAGGCCACGGCCGGGACGAATATGGTGGTCGTTTTTGGCGCACCGCTCGAAATAGGCGACCGGGCCTTCAACTGTGCCGTAGTCGTCAATGCCGGCCGGGTCCTTGGAGTGATCCCGAAGACATATCTGCCGTCGTACCGCGAGTTCTACGAGACCCGTTGGTTCGCATCTGGCATGGAGCCGGGGACCGACTCGATTGAACTGTGCGGCGATCGCGTCCCGTTCGGGCCGGACCTCCTGTTTTCCTTGCGCGGCATGCCCGGCGCCGTCATCGGCGTGGAGATCTGCGAGGACCTGTGGGTCCCGCTGGCACCCCACGAACACCAGGCGATAGCCGGCGCCACGCTCCTGGTCAACATATCTGCGAGTAACGAAGTAATCGCGAAAGCGGACTGGCGCCGGGCCATGGTCGTCTCTGAGTCAGGGCGTTGTATGGCCGCTTTCTGCTATGTCTCGAACGGTCCCGGCGAGTCGACGATCGACGTCGTCTTCGGTGGCCACACGATGATCGCCGAGAACGGGATCATGCTGCACGAGTCCGGCCGGCTCTCTGAGCCGGTCGAGCTTGCGATCGCCGACGTCGACCTCGAGAAGCTCGTCCACGACCGCCGTCTCACATCCAGTTTCCGGGACGCACCCAGGCCTCAGCCGGCCCCCCGGATGATCGAGGCAGTAATTCACGATCCTCCCGCGGGCAGGCTGCACCGGCTCATCGACCCGCACCCGTTCGTACCTGCCGATCCTTGGAGCCGTGCGAAGAGGTGCCGGGAGATCTTCGCGATGCAGGTAGGTGCACTGGCCGGCAAGCTCCGCGGCGCGAACATCGAGAAAGTGGTGATAGGCACATCCGGCGGCCTCGACTCCACACTGGCGCTGATCACCACCGTCAAGACGATGGACCACCTGGGCTTGCCGCGGAAGAATGTGCACGCCTTCAGCATGCCCGGATTCGGCACTAGCGGCCGGACCAGGACGAACGCCACGAAGCTGTGCGAAGCGCTCGGCGTCACCTTCGAAGAGGTAGATATCACCCGCGCTAGCAAGGTCCACCTCAGGGACCTCAAACACGCGGGCGAAGAGGACCGGGTCTTCGAGAACGTGCAGGCGCGGTATCGCACTGAGTTCCTGTTCAACAAGGCGAACGCGCTCGGCGGGATCCTGCTCGGCACCGGCGACCTCACGGAGGTCGCGCTGGGCTGGTGCACGTTCTCCGGCGACCAGCTATCGCACTACCACATCAACATCTCGGTCCCGAAGACCCTGGTCCAGTACCTGATCAGGTGGGCTGCGGACGAGGAAATGGTTTCCACGCCTGCCCAGGCGGTGCTGTACGACGTCCTTGGCACGCCGATATCGCCTGAGCTATTGCGGGGGAAGCGCGGCCAGATCATCCAGGAAACCGAAAAACTGATCGGTCCGGTAGAACTCCTCGATTTCTATCTATACCCGTTCATACGCTGGGGCACGCGGCCAGGCAAGATCCTTTACTTTGCGAATCAGGTGCGGGAGCTGGGCGGGTTTGGCGGCAAGTACACCCTCGAAGACCTTCATAGGTGGCTTCGCTTGTTCATCGAGCGATTCTTCGCGAACCAGTTTAAGCGGACGTGCATGCCGGAAGGACCGAAAATCGGCTCGGTGAGCCTTTCACCGCGCGGCGACTGGCGGATGCCGTCAGAGGCAAGCGCAAAGGCGTGGCTCGACGATCTCGAGGCGATGTTGCGGGCGCTTCGAGCACGCTGACCAGGGGCCGAATGCGAAAAATCGCGTCCTCGCTACGCGCGGTCTCCCGTGCTTATCTGGTCCGGCGGGCCGCTACCTCGAAGCGCCTGCGCAACGCGGCCCTTAGGGTGATTTCGACGTATTCCTGGGAACCAATGCATTGTATGCCGCCTCGTGAGCCGCCGGCCTAAATATTGGATGCGCGCGCACAAATGAACTTGGAGCTGAGCAGCACTCTCTTGGGCGAAGTGCCCCATTCTCAATCGCCATGAACCATCCCGACCAGCCCCCGGTCACCGAGTCCCCTCCGCACCGCGAACCCGGCAGGCGCAGGTTGCAACGCATCCGGATCGTGACCGCGATCGCCGTTGCGATGGCGACGCTCGCCGGG
>JACQUF010000217.1 GCA_016210435.1 Chloroflexota bacterium | reverse complement strand
GACCACCACCACGCGGGGGACAAGCCACCCGCGCTACAGCCATGCAAGGCGCCTCTGGAGGCGATTGCACTATTCCCCTACGGCCTGATGAGTACGATTACGTCGTCAGTGGCTTGCAGAAGCCCCTGAAATGCCGCCTGGATTTCCTCAAGCGGCGCGACCCTGGAGATGAGCGGCCCGGTCTGGACCTGGCCGCCGGCGATGAGGTCCAGCGAGGTCTTCCAATCCTGTCCATCGGCCGCATAGGAAGCCTGCAACTGCACCTCGCGCCCGATCCATTCCGACGGACTCACCCGGCAGGGCTCGAAGGATATGGCGATCAGCGCCACCTGACCCCGGTGGCGCGCCATTTCCAACGCCTCCTGGAGGGTGGGCTCGGATCCCGCGCACTCGAACACGACATCTGCCCCCAGGCCGTCTGTTAGGCGCACGACTTCGGCTACCGGATCTACCTCGCGCGGGTCGAGCGCCAGGTCCGCGCCCAACTGCAGCGCCAACTCCCGGCGCGCCGGCAGAGGCTCCGAGACGACCAGCAACCCGGGCGCGCACCGCCGCAGGCATTGCACTGCGAGGAGGCCGATAGGCCCGGCCCCGAGAACCACCACGGCGTCGCCCAGCTTCACGCTCGACAGGCGGATGGCGTGCACGGCTACACTTAGGGGCTCGGTGAGCGAAGCCGCCTCATCCGAGAGGCCGTCCGGTATGCGCAGCAGCCCGGAGGCGGGCCACGCGAGGTAGTCGGCGTAGCCACCGGGGGTCAGCGGGTCCAGCGTGAATCCCTTGTCCCGTGACGAGAAGCGCGGCGGCAGCGGCCCTCGGTACGAGCGGAGCACGCGGTCACCTACCGACCAACCCTCGACGCCCTCGCCGACCTCGACGATCGTGCCGGAGACCTCGTGGCCCATGATCACACCGGGCGCCATCATTCCGTACGCGTATCTGTGCAGGTCCGAGCCGCAGATAGCGCAGTAGGACACCTTCATCACGACCTGGCCCGGTCCGGCCCGCGGCATCGAGACATCCTCGAGCTCCAACAGCCCGGCTCGCTTGAATACTGCCACACGCATCGAGGCTGACCTCCTTACGTTCTAGCCCTGGCTTTTCGCCAGGGGGGCCTTGTAGACGACTTCCCCTCCCATTATGGTCATCTGGACCGGAATGCGGTCGAGCTCTTCGGGCGGCACCTTCCTTGGGTCATCGCCCACCACTACGATGTCTGCCAGCTTGCCGGCGGAGAGCGTCCCCTTTACCTTCTCCTCGAACGTCGCGTAGGCTCCGCGCCACGTGTACATCGCCAGCGCCTCGTCGAGCGTGACCGCGTGCTCCGGCCAGAAGGGCCGCTCCGATAGGGTGTTGCGCACGACCGCACACTTGATGCCAACGAGGGGCGAGAAGGGCGTCACGGAGCAGTCGGAGCTGCCCGCAACCTGGAGGCCCCTGTCCAGGAGGGTCCTGAACGGAAGTGCGTGAGCGGCCCGGCGCGGCCCGAGGTGCTGCTGGTACGTGTCGCCGAAGTAGTGCGCGAATGCCGGCTGCACCACCGGCACGACCCCCAGCTTCACGAAGCGATCCACAAGCTCCGGCCTCATCGTCGTCGCGTGCTCGATCCTGTGGCGGGCGTCCTTTCTTGGATTCCGGGTGAGGGCGGCCTCGATTGCGTTCAGCGCGTTGCCGATCGCGCGGTCGCCGACCGCGTGTATCGCGACCTGCCAACCGGCCGCATTCGCTTTCACCACGGCCCGCGTGATCTCCTCGGGCGGCTTGAAATCGTCGCCCAGTCGGTCGGGATCCCCCTCGTAGGGTTCGCAGAGGGCCGCGGTCTTGACGATCAGGCTCCCATCGGTGAAGATCTTCATGGCGCCGACTCGCAACCTGTCGTCGCCGAAGCCCGGCATGATCCCTAGCCTGTTGGCCTCGTCCAGGAGCAGGTCGGTGATCGTCACGCAGCAGCGAACCGGGAGCTTGCCGCGCTCTCGGGCAAGGAAGAAGCCGGCCAGGTGGCTGTCGGCGGCCATGCTGGGTCCGGCGTCGGTGCAGGACGTCATGCCGGCTGAGACGAACGCCCGGCATGCCAGCTCGACGGCTCTCGCCTGATCCTCGACCGTCGACGCGGGCATGGCCGCTTCGAGGATCGCCATGGCCTGCTCGGCAATCAGCCCCGTGGGCTCGCCGGTGTCAGGGTCCTTCTCGATGACGCCTCCCGGAGGGGGCGCCGTATCCCTCGTTATGCCGGCCCGTCTCAAGGCCAGGCCATTCGCCGCGTAGGCGTGGCCCGTGACGTGGCCGAGCACTATCGGGTGAACGGACGACACCTCGTCCAGTTCCTGGCGGGTGGGGTGCCGCCGCTCGGCGATCTTCTCCTGGTCGTAGCCGTTGGCCCGCACCCACTCGCCCGGCGGTGTGCGCTCGGCGCGTTCGGACACCAACCGTTTGACGTCGGCCACGGACCGGGCCTTTGGATAGCAAAGATCGACCCTTTGCAGCTCGAAGCCGAACATGGATAAATGGAGGTGTGAATCGTTGAAGCCCGGAAGGGCGGTCTTTCCCTGGAGGTCGATGGTTCGTGTGCCCGGACCTGTCAGTTCCCTGGCGCCCGCGTTGTCCCCCACGTAGATGATCTTGCCGCCGCGACAGGCCAGCGCCTGGGCATGAGGCAGGCCACCGTCCAGGGTCAGGACGTTCCCGTTCAAGAGAGCGAGGTCGGCGGATATCATGTTGGCCCTCCTTGTATGTGAACTCTACTGTAGCCTGGCGGTGTTGTCAATGGCGGTCTCGCCCTTGTCTGTGGCCGCATCCGACCCTATAATTGGGACGCGCGCGAAGTACTCTTCAATACCGCGTGCTTTATCGAGGAGGCAGATTCAAGTTGAATATACTGGTGACAGGGGGGGCGGGTTTCATCGGGTCCCATGTGGTCGACGCGGCGTTGAGCGCGGGGCATTCCGTCGCGGTCGTGGACGACATGTCAACCGGGCGCCCGGAGAACGTAAACCATCTCGCTCGACTCTACAGAATTGACATAAGAGACGAGCGGGCACTGGCGGAGGTCTTCGCCCGCGAGGCTCCACAGGTGGTCAGCCACCACGCCGCGCAGGTCGATCTGCGCCGCTCGGTCGCCGATCCGCTCCACGACGCGAAGCTGAACGTGCTGGGATCGCTCAGCCTGCTCGAATGCTGCCGGAAGCATGGGGTCAAGAAGGTCGTCTACGCCTCTTCCGGGGGAGCGATATACGGGGAGCCCGCCTACCTGCCGTGCGACGAGCTCCATCCCATCAAACCTTTGAGCCAGTACGGTGTAAGCAAGTATACGGTGGAGCTGTACTTGCGCGTGTATGCGGAGGCGTACGGACTGAGGTACTCGGTGCTGCGCTACGCCAACGTGTATGGGCCTCGCCAGGTGCCGTTCGGAGAGGCGGGAGTTGTAGCAGTTTTCGCTTATCGGATGCTTCGGGGCGAGCAGGTGTCGATCTTTGGAAGCGGTGAGCAGCAGAGGGATTTTGTC
>JACQUF010000216.1 GCA_016210435.1 Chloroflexota bacterium | reverse complement strand
TCATAGATCATCCGCTCGGAATCGTCCGTACGGCGTTCCTGGTCGGTGTCCTCGATGCGCAGGATGAATTTGCCGCCTGACTGGCGGGCGAGCACCCAGTTGAACAGCGCGGTGCGCACGCTTCCGACATGCAGAGCGCCTGTGGGACTCGGCGCAAACCGCACGCGAACGGTTGAGCCAGGGCCGGGAGTACCCGGGGTAGGGGAGGTCATCGTGCTTGGAGCATACCGGAAGGCACCGATCAAATGCATCTCGTGACCGCCCGGATTCGCGTCAGGGCGCAGCACCGCCTCCAGGTGCAGCCGCCGAAGCTCGGACCGTCGCAGCGCTTCTTGCCGGAGTCACCATTACCAGCAGCGAAGGCAGCACCAGCAGGGACGCCGTCAGAGCCAGGGCAATCATGGTCGCTGTCAGGATGCCGTAGGACGAGAACAGGGGCATCGGCGCAAAGCCCATGATTGCGAATCCAACGATGCTCGACCCGGCCGAGCCGCCCAACGCGATGCCGGTCCCCCGCGCTGCAGTCACGAGGGCCTCGAACCGGTCCCCAGTGCGTCGAAGCTCTTCGCGATAGCGCTCTGTGACGTGGATTGAATAGTCGATTCCAACGCCGATTGAAACTGAGCCGATCGTTGCGGTCACAAAGTTCAATGCGAATCCGGTCAGGTACATCAGCGCATACAGCCAGGCAACCACGAGGCCAATCGGGATGATGGTCACCAGGGCATAGCGCAGCGATCGCATCGCCACCAGAAGGAGCACAAACGAGGATGCGGCCGCGAGCGGGATCGATGACTGGAGCGAGTTCGTAGTCGCGTCAAGCTGCGCCTGGCGCGTGAACGGTGAGCCGGTGACGCCATAACGAGTCAACCCCGGGGCTTGCCTGAGCACGTCCAGGTCATCGTTCAGCCGGTCGCGGGCGGCGACCACGTTAGTCTGTTCACGGGTGCCCGGTATGCCGAGCGCGAGCCATGTCGCATCAGACCCCGACCCGGAAGAATCATGTGAGATCACCTCTCTCACCTGACCGGGCGTATAGAAGAAGTGGCCTGCCGCATCGACCGGTACACCGTTGGCGAGCACGTACTCGTACACAGCTTTGATCTGCTGAGGGGTGTCCGGGAGGCCGTCGCGGTCCAAGTCTTCGGGCCGGAGGCCGGTCGCGCGCTCGACTTCGGCGACGGCGAACGGGGTGGACATCGTGCGTTCCAGTATCCCGATGATCGTGGCTGTAAAGATCGCCGGCTTGCCGTCAGCCTGCTGGGCTACGGACGGATTCTCGTCCAGCTTTGCGATGAACGCTCGAATCGCCCGCAACGACGCCGGGTCCGTAAGGTCGCCTTCGATCAGCACATCCGCGGGCTCACCGCTCCGCTCCGCCACGTGCTCGTCGATCTTGTCGAGGCTGACCACGAAATCTGAACTGCTGTCGAAGAAGTCCTTGACGTCGAGGGTGGCATCAAGCTTGAACGCGAAGTAGCTGCAGATCGCGGTCAGTGCGACCGCCGCAGGGAGGACCGCGTATCGGTAGCGCGCAAGCGTGACGATCGAGCGTTCGAGTGCGCGCTCGGGCAGGCCGATTTCTGGCTGGCTGCCTGTGGACGGCCGCCTCGCGGCAGGCTCGGTCCCGGCATCAGAAGGACGTCTTCGGCTCATTACCAACACCGGCACTCCAAGGAACACCACGACCGTCATCACGAGAATGCCCGTTCCCACAAGAGGGCTCACTGCGACCATCAGGATGACCGAGGTGCCTGACAAGGCCGCAACTCCAGCGGCAGCGGCAAGCTGCGGCAACCGGTTGAATCGTCCAGCCATAACCGCGCGCCGTGCGCGCAGCTGGTCGATGCGCATAACAGCTGCGGGAACGATCATCCCCAGAACGATCCACGCCGAAAGCACGGCAACCGCGGCTGCAATTCCGAATTGTGTGACCGCTTCGATCCCGGAGCTTGCGTTTGAAGCGAACGCGAGGCCGTCGGTTAGCATCGCCAGGGTGAGCGCCCCGAGCACTCCTGCGAGGCCCACCCGGAGCGCGGCCCGGAACGTCCGTTCCCGTGTTTTTTCTTCCTGATAACGGTGTACCGCGTGGATGGCGTAGTCCACGCCCAGGGAAATCATGGCGATCGGGACGATCAGGTCGATAATCAGGCCGCCCTCGAGCCCGACAAGATTCGAAATCCCCTTGAGCCAGATGATCAGGGCGCCGATTCCCACACCGGTGAGTGCCGTTGCCCAGTACGACTTCAGACTGAGCCCTGCGATCGCTACGGCCCCTATGACTGTGAACATGATGAATACGCCCGCGCGCTGACCTTCGTCTGCCGACTCCAGGTTCACGTCGATCGCGATGCCCCAGAGGCGGTAGGCGTTCTCCCGGCCCCTCATCACTTCCTGGACCTGGCGCGCGAAACGTTCCTTGTTCAAGACTGTTTCATCGCCGCCGAGCCCGATTTCCAGGCCGCCCCCGCCGAGCTTTTCGTTGTCGGCGCGGACGCCGTCGACGAGCGCGGGGGATACCCACCAGTCGATGGTCTCGCCACCGATCGTCCGGGCCTCGGAGGTCGATTTGACGGATAGCGAATTGAGAAAGCCGCGGGTCGAGGGGTTGCTCAATACCCGGTGTACGGCCACCTTTACCTGCTCGTCGCCCGCCGTGGCCAATGAAGCGCCGAGGCGGGAGTCGCGTTGCAGCCTGTCGTTGACCGCGTCGGCGAGCGTGTAGACGCCATCGATGCGTATGCCCGAATCGGGGTCCACGCTCGTGAACAGGTACGGCTGTTTCGGCAAGCCACCTGCGGAAAGGCCTCGCTGCCGGTCCAGATCGCGAAGCTTTGCCTCGTTCTGGAAGAGTTCCTGCAACGCCGCGGCCGTAAGCATGTCGCCCGTGCGAGATTCCACGACGAAGGGCACGAAGTCGATGCTGGGCGAAAACGTCTCGTTGAGTTTGCGCCTCAGCTCGAAGACCTCCCCGGCAGGGTCCTGCGAAGCCTGTTCTTCGTTCTTTAGGAGGACCATCGGGATGACGAGGAGCAGCGTTAACAACGAAGCCGTCAGGATGGCGCGGCCCGAATTGCGTTCAATGACCGCAGAGACGCGTGCCGCGAAGGTTATTTTTCCTCTCGAGCCTGGTTCCATTGCTGCCCCCGATGGTCCCGCCCGGGTTAGCTTGCTTCTTCCGCAAGGTGCAGGGCGGCACGCAGATCCGCCGGCAGAGGTGATTCGGTCTCGAGCCGTTCGCCGGTGAACGGATGGTCAAATGCCAGGTATGAAGCGTGCAAGAACTGCCGTTTCAACCCGAACCCCTTCCGTCCGTACGCGACGTCGCCTACGACCGGATACCCCATGGCTGCCAGGTGAACGCGGATCTGGTGCATACGCCCGGTCTGCAGCGTGCATAGAAGCAGGGATGTCGTCGGCAGATAACGGAGAACGCGGTAGCCGGTCCTCGCAGGACGGCCGCTCGCGGTGATCGCCTGTTCCTGGCGACGCCTTGGGTGTCTGCCGATCGGCGCGTCGATGATTCCCCCTTCTGGGGTCACGCGTCCCCACACGAGGACCGTATAGCGGCGCAGAATCGTACGCCCCTTCACGATGTCAGCCAAACGTTCGAAAGCTTCGGGAGTCTTCGCCACCACGATCAGCCCGGATGTGTCCTTGTCCAGCCGGTGCACTATTCCGGGACGCTCCGGGTCAGGTCCCACGCTACCGATCTGTGGGCGTATCGCCAGAAGCCCGTTGATGAGCGTGTCTGCCCTGTGCCCGGCGCCGGGATGCACGGGCAGGCCGGCAGGCTTGTCGACGATGATCAGCCACTCGTCTTCATAGGCGATCGACAGATCGACTGCAGCGGGTACCGCACGCCCTTTCGCAGGCTCGGGGAGCAGTGCGCTCACGGAGTCGCCGGAGGAAAGCAGTTCAGCAGGGCGCGTCACGACCGCCTGATTGACCTGCACGGAACCATCGCGGATCAGCCGCTGCGCCGCGCTCCGCGACAGGCCAGGGACCGCGCCCGCAAGGTACTGATCAAGACGCCGCGGATCGCCCGCGGCGACGGTCAGTGCGATGCGTTCCAACTGGAGGGCTAGGCCGGGCGGTCGCCTGGCGGCTCGCCGTGGCCTGAACCGTCTGATTGCCCTTCGGGAGCACTCACCTTTCCGGTCTCCTCGCCGGGCGCCTCGCCCTGATCTCCGGTCGCGCGGGCAGGCGTGGCACTCTCCGCACCTCGCCGGAAGCCGAAGTGCCAGGCGAGGATTGCGATTCCGACGACGATCGATGAATCGGCGAGGTTGAAAATCGGCCACGGGCCGACGTCGATGAAGTCGACGACGTACCCGAGTCGAAGGCGGTCCAGCAGGTTGCCAAATGCGCCGCCCAGCTGCAGGCCAAGCGCCGCTCTCAACAGGGGAGAGGAGATCGCATTGCGGTAGAACCAGATGATGGCGGCGACAGCAATGAACGAAATGACCGTGAGGATCATCGCCTGGTCCTGGAAC
>JACQUF010000041.1 GCA_016210435.1 Chloroflexota bacterium | reverse complement strand
TGTCATGCTCGGCTCTCACCTCGGCAGCGATTCCCAGCAGGCGCTCGCTTTGGGTTTCCACGATGGAATGATGGAGGAGACCATCGGCGACGTCGTCTATCTCGACACGTGTCTGCGTCAGGATGTCCTGGACTACTACCTCGAGACCATCGTGAGGTCGCCGGTCCGGGGCGTCGCGGTGTGCCTGCCGCTTTTGCCGAGGGTCCGCCTGCGGCAACTGGCGGAGAGCCTGACGGCCCAGGACATTCCGTGCGTTTTCATCCACAACGCCCTGCGCGAACCCCCCGCAGGCAGCGCAACAATCTACGTGGACGGACATCGCGCCGCCGCTCTTGCAACAGAGATCCTGTGGCAGCGAGGCCACCGCAACATCGTAGCCATCGAGATGGACGGCATCATGGGCCAGCGTGCACGTGTCGCCGGATACGTGGACACCATGCGTGCCTATGGCGGCACACCTCGTGTCAAGCAGTCGATGAGTCCTTCGCCAGACCTGAGGCCTGCCGCTCCCGTCGACCGCCCGTCCCTGCGCGACGTCGCCGACCTCGCGGTCGCCAGCGGCGAGGCGTCGGCGATTCTTGCACTGTCATCGTCGGCCACGCTGGAAGTGATGCGGGCGTTCCATGTTCGGGGCCTCAGGCCGCCGTCAGACGGCTCAGTCATGGCGTTGGGGTGCTGGGATTGGATGCATTTCGTGGCCTCGCCGCCCATCAGCCACGTTACCCTGCCATACTATGAGGCGGGTCGTGAGGCGAGCAGACTATTGCTCACCCTCACCGGCGATCGATCAGCCGGTATCGAGCGCACAGTGTCGCTCGAGCCGGGTGACGAGGCGTTGCACTGCGTGGATAATGGCACGGTGGCTACCGTCCCGGTCGCAGCGTCCTAAGATTGTCGTATCCGCACCAGTCTCAGTTCGCTGGCGCTCTGGAGCGGCCCAATGCCGAGCAGGGCGTAGCTGCAGGCGCGTGGCGGCGGGCGCCCACTATTCTTTGAACGCCGGGAGCACTTCCCGTCCCATCAGCCTGAGCGTGTCCCGGATGCCTTGGAGCGTCTTGCTTGGGTGTCGCATGATCATGAACGCGGGGTTCATGCGCGCACGGTACCTCTCGATACTCCTGCACGCATCATCCGGGTTTCCAGCGATCGCTCGCTCCTCAATCCACCGCATGCCCTCTGCCTTGACGCGCGCAGCGTACTCCGGCAGGCTGCTGCGGAGTTGGTCGTTCCGGTACCCGTCAAGCGGGCTGCCCTCGTGCGCCATCGCGGCCGCATAGGCCCGCTCCCGGTCTTCGTTCACCCACAGGTACCGGTGGACTCCAACAACTCCAGCCGGCCTGCCGTTCTTCGCAACCATGCCGCGATAGATCTCCGCCTGCCGCTCGAGGACTGACAGTTCTCCGAATGCGCCTGGAAGCCATCCATCCGCCAGGCGCGCTGCCCTGTTGACCGCCACGTCCGAGTACGCCCCGATGAGAAAAGGAGGATGAGGTGCCTGCACGGGCTTTGGGGCCCTGAAGACAAACTGGTCCAACTTGAAATGGCGCCCTGCAAAGGTGACCGTCTCCTCGGTGAACAGTTTGTGCATGATCTGGAGGGATTCCTCCATGCGCCCGCCGCGGTCCTTGCTCGTAATCGCGACGGCGGATAGCTCCATCGGCCGGTATCCGATTCCCATGCCAAACATGAACCGTCCGTTGGTGACCGCGTCCAGCGTGACCACTTCATGGGCAAGGAGGACCGGGTTATACGTAGGCACTAGGAAGATGCAGGTCAAGAATCTGGTGTCCGGCACCTCCCCCGCCAACCTGGCCAGTAGCACAAGAGGGTGGAACGACGTTTCCGGGGCTGTCACGCGTCCGGGACCGGGCGCGAACCCGTGGCTCATCGCGATGATGCGGAAGCCGCTCTCGCGCGCGAGCAGGGCTACCTCGCGTGCAGCCTCGAACTGGTCATGGGCGTTCTTCCCTGCTTCCTCCGGCACCCTGCACAGGAAACCGAACTCCATGGAACCTCCTCGCACTTGCCCCATCCAGGCATCGGCGGTTGCCGTTTCGTTTCCTTGCTACCGAGGCTTGGCCTCCCACAGCCGGTCAAAGTACGTGGTCCCTTGTTGCGGCACCCACGAACCCTCTCGGACCCTGGGGCCGGCGGCGAGCATCATCGTATGTGACGCAACGGGAACATCGAAGTAGTTGTCGTACCACCAGCGTTGGATCTTCTTCCCCGCCTCCGTGCGCTCGGCATCCGTCTTCAGCGAGGGATAGCTCTCCATGATCTCGTCCTCAGGGCTGCACGTCGTGCGGTTCGCTAGTATCCCGTTGAATGTCTTGCTGCAGCCCTGGTTCGCTTGGAACGTGGCAAACGGGTACGACAGAGTCGTAGCTTTCCTCGTGAACGCCTGGTTCGGGATGGACTGCGCGGTCACCAACGGACCCCGAATCGCGGCGGTAGTTGGACGAACCTCTGTGGTGATACCCAGCGCAGACCAATACCCTGCAATCGCCTCGGCAACTTCCGGCATGTCAGGTGCGCCACGCTCCGGCTCAGCAAGGAGGATGAGTTTGTACCCTGGAGGGGGGAAGTTCGCCTGCTTCAGCACGGCCTTGGCCCGGTTGAGATCATACGAGTATGGCGTGAACGTCGGGTCGTAGCCAGCGACGTACGAGTTGAACCCGTACACGGCGCTCCGCGTTGCTTCGCCACCCAGGACCTCCTTGATGAT
>JACQUF010000195.1 GCA_016210435.1 Chloroflexota bacterium | reverse complement strand
TCGTGGACCCGGCCAAGATCCTCGGCTTGCTGACCTACTGCACGGAGCTGGGCATGGTCCCAGCCGTCCTCGGGCTGATGGGCGTCGACGATGAAATGGAGGCCCGGGTAAGGGAGAAGATGGCCTCGTTCGGCGACAAGTACGGGCAGGTCGAGCTGCTCATAGACCCGGCGCGGTTCGACATAGTCGACGCGCTGAAAAAGGTGAGGCCGCACGTAGTGATTGGAAGTTGCACGGAGGAGGACGAAGCTCGCCCGCTAGGCATACCGGGCTACGCCGTCACCTTCCCGATGATCTCCAAGAGGGTGCTGTTCCCCCGGCCCCTGCTGGGCTTCGACGGCGCCCTGATCATCGCCGAAGAGCTAGCCAACCGGTTCTACGTCGATACGCAAACGCACCGCGCTTACACGCGGTCGTAGGGTCAAGGGTCAAGGGGCAAGGGTCAAGGAGACGGGGCAAGAAAGGGACTGTAGAGCCGACCTATGAACTTCAACAGATAGAATTGATAATTCGGCCAGGGGTGCTGAAGGCACGTTACATAACGTAGGGGCCGCACCGTCCTTCCGAGAAGGATCGGCCCTGGTTGTGGTCCGAGCAGGTCGGGAAAACACAATAGAATAGGGGATTTGCATCCCCCTGCTCGTGTCCTTCGTGGATTCGATGAATCGCGTCGCTGGAGGAGGAGGTATGACGAACAAGGTTGTTAGAGCGGCCGTGCGGGGCAGCGTGGACGAGGTGTCCAAGCTCCCGCCTTTCGACGGCAACGAGGACTCGGCGCCGCTGACCTGCCGGAACATGGGCGTGCGGAAGGCGCTCATACCGATAAAGGGAGTAACCCTCCTCAGTCACGGCCCGCGGACGTGCAGCTTTCGGCAAAGGGTGGGCCTGCGGAACGAAAACAGCGCGCTGTATTTCACCACCGATCTGACCGAGGCCGAGGTCATCTCCGGCGGCCGCGACAAGCTGCATAAGGCCATCGCGGCGATCGACGCGAAGTTCCATCCCAAGCTGATCGCCGTCATGAACTCCTGCCCGACCGCGCTCAACGGCGACGACATTCACGCCGCCGCGCGGTACATGGACGAGCGTGTGGAGGCGAAGGTGCGGGCCGTGGACGCCGCGGGAATAGACGGCAAGGTCCATACGTTCGGCGTGGAGGCGGGCGGCATCCTCCTCGTCGAGGAAATCATGAAGGAGCAGCCCGAGATCATTCCCACCTCCATCAACCTCTGGGGCTACTACACCGTGGCCAACGAAGCGGAGGTAAAGGGGGGCGTCTTCGAGACGCTCGAGAGGATGGGCGTCCGCATCGTGAACGTGTTCACCGCTGGAGCGAGCTGCGATGCCATCGAGAAGGCGTCCGCCGCCTCATTGAACGTCATCATCTGCGCGACGACGTCGTACCGGCCGGTGGTGCGCATGCAGGAGAGGTTCGGGACCCCCTTCATTAACATCGAAGCCCCCCTGGGCATCGAGAACACGCGCGAGGGTTTGCTGCAGATAGCGGACGCCCTGGGGCTTCCCCAGTCCGCCCGGGACGTGGTCGAGGAGGAGGCCGCGCACGCTCGTTCGGAGCTCGCCAAGGTAAGGCCCTACCTCCAGGGCAAGAAGGTCGCCCTCTTCGCCGGCGGCGGGAAGGGTCCGGCCTGGCTCGGCACGATTGCCGAGGCGGGAATGGACGTGAAGGTCATGAGCCTGTGCAAGGTGAGGGACTACCTGGTGCCCGAGTCCGTGCCGGTCTGCGGCTCCAGCTTCGACAAGATCCGCAAGACGACCGAAAAGTACGGGCTGGAGGACATGGAATTAGTCCTCAATCCCGGCGACTTCGAGACGAAGAAGATCGTGTCCGAGCAGAGGTACGACCTGTATTTGAACTGCATAAGCCGGCGAAAGATCGGCTGGCAGACCCACACGATGCACCATAACGCGATGGACCAGGCGGACCTTGCCCGGGGCTTCTCGGGAACGCTCCAGCTCTTCAAACAGTGGGCCGGGCTGTTCCGAGGTGAATTCGCCAGGAAGTACGGGGAGTTCCTGCACGACGATCTCGAGCTGCTTAGACCGGAGGCTGAAAGTGTCTAAAGTGCTGGCCGACATGACCCAGAACTCCGACGCCTTCTATGGCTCGTTCGTGGCCGCCTACGGGCTGCGCGACGCCTTCTGTATCGCGCATTCCCCGAAAGGCTGCCAGCAGGAGCCGGCCAGCCTGTGGCAGCGCCACGACGTGATCGGAGACTCCCCACGGCTGGTCATGACGCACCTGAAGGAGGACGACTTCATCTTCGGGGCCGAGCACAAGGTTGTGGAGCTGGTCCGCTACTACGGGGCCATGGACCGCGTGGGTGTCATTGCCCTCATGCCCAACGCCGGCGCCTCTCTGCTGGTGGAGGATCTGCAGGGGGCGATCGACTCCGTGCGGGACGACATCAAGTGCGAGGTCGTGGTGCTCCCCTCGGCCGGCTTCAGCGGTGACATGTACCAGGGCTTCGCGAACTCGCTCGGCGTCTTCGTCGAGCAACTGGTGGCGGAGCCGGAGCGGAAGATACCCCGCTCCGCCAACGTCCTCGGCTACTTCATGCACCGCTACGAGGCGGACGAAACGGCGTCCGTGGTCCAGATTCGGCACCTGCTGGGCTCGCTCGGCGTCGAGGTCGTCTCGGTACTCATGGAGGGGGCCGGCGTTGAGACCCTGAAGCGGGCGGGCGAGGCGGAGGTCAACCTGGTGCTCCCGTACGGACGGGAGGCCGCGCGCGTGCTGGAGGACCGCTTCGGCCAGTCGGCGGTCGCCGTGGACCTGCCCCTGGGCCTGGATCGGACCTGCGCCTTTCTCAGGCAGGTAGGAGCGGCCTTCGGGTTGGAGAAGGAGGCCGAGGAGATAATCCGGCGGGAGTTGAAGAGGGTGGTGCCGCCCATCTACCGGGTCATGAGCTACACCCAGGGCCACACCTTCGGCCTCTTCGTGGACCCCGCCAAGACGCCGGGCTTTCTGACCTACTGCACCGAGCTTGGAATGGTCCCCGCCGTGGTCGGGATCATGGGGAACGACGAGCCGACGGAGGAAGGCGTCCGGGAGACGATAGCGTCATTCGGGGACAAATACGAGCCTTTCCAGGTGCTCATAGACCCGGCGCGGTTCGAGATAACCGATGTGCTCAAAGAGGTGAGGCCAGACGTGGTCATAGGCAGTTGCACGGAGGAGGAAGAGGCGCGGGCGCTCGGCATAGCCGGCTACACCGTGACCTTCCCGATGGTCTCCAAGCGCGCGCTATACCCGCGTCCGCTCCTGGG
>JACQUF010000194.1 GCA_016210435.1 Chloroflexota bacterium | reverse complement strand
GACGACGACGCTCGCGAACATTACCTTGGACGAAAACTTCCGAATGCTGGCGTATGGCATCGCCTTCCTCCTAAACAGCGACCAATCAGACATGTCCCTCCAGCTCAGCCTTGGTCGCCGACGACTCGATCGGGTTGTACGACCGAGATGGACTCGTCGGCACCTCTGAAGGCCGAGCCGAATGGCGGATATGTTCAGGAGGGGACGCGCAGGTTTGTACATACTGGTCGTCATCAGTTGCCGGTGATCTCTGTCACGGGATACAAGTGGTCGGCGTCACTTCGGAAGAGCGCCAGGCAGTTTCTATCCTCTCTATGTCCGCGGTCTGGACACGCGCGGTACCGGACCCTGCGCGATATCCGGGGACTGGTAACGGCGACTGCGCGCCTCGTCGGCGTTGCGAACTCCTCTGCCGGAGCGACGAATGAACAGTGACCCTCCGCTTCTAAGAATCGGCGGCCTGCAAACCCGGTTCTTCACTGATGATGGCGTTGTCCGCGCCGTGGATGGTGTCAGCTTCGAGATTCGGCGGGGTCAGGTGATCGGGGTGGTCGGTGAGAGCGGATGTGGGAAGAGCGTGCTCGCGCGATCGATCCTCCGCATCGTCCCGCCACCGGGCAGAATCACGGGCGGAGAGATTCTGTTCTGGGGCGATACTGGAGAAGGCGAGCCTGGAGACCCGATAGACCTTTGTCACCTGGAACCGAACGGCGTTCAGATGCGATCTGTCCGCGGCAAACAAATCGCGATGATCTTTCAGGAGCCGATGACCTCGATGAGCCCGGTTCACACGGTCGGGAACCAGCTCATCGAAATGATCCAGCTCCACGAAGCTGTACCGAAAAGCGCAGCCAGGGATCGCGCTGTGGAGATGCTGCGAATGGTTGGCATCCCCAGCCCAGAGCAAAGGATGGACGAATATCCGTTCCGTCTCAGTGGAGGCATGCTGCAGCGTTGCATGATCGCGATGGCTCTGGCCTGCAGACCGAAGCTCTTGATCGCGGATGAACCCACTACTGCGCTCGACGTGACCACTCAGGCGCAGATTCTCGAACTAATCACCCGTCTCCAGGACGACATGGGAATGGCGATGATCCTGATCACGCACAACCTGGGCGTGGTAGCCCAAATGGCTGAGGAAATCATGGTCATGTATATGGGCAAAGTTGTGGAACATGCCCCGGCGAGGTCGTTGTTTCAGTCGCCGGCCCACCCGTACACCCAGGAGCTGCTGAAAGCCGTGCCACGTCTCCAACGCGAGCCGATGCAGGGGCGATTGCAGACAATCAAGGGAAGCATTCCGCCGCCCTACACCGCAGTTCCCGGGTGTCGGTTCCATCCACGCTGTCCAAAGTTTGTGTTCGGCAATTGCGATCGACTTGAGCCGGAGATGGTCTCAGTTGGGGCGGGGCACTGGAGCCGGTGTCTACTTCATGATCGCCGCGGGCTGCCCGGCGAGGTTGGAGTTCGAGTAAATGGTTCTTGAGCAGGAACGCGCCGCTACGCAACTGCCTAACCGCGCCGACGAACGGCCCCACGAGATTCTTGAGGTTCGAGGTCTCAAGGTGCATTTCCCGATCGTTCGCGGCTTGTTCCGCAGAACGGTCGGCTACGTCCGAGCCGTCGACGGCATCACGTTCGACCTGGAATCGGGGGAGACCCTCGCGCTTGTGGGTGAATCCGGATCTGGCAAGACGACCGTTGGTCGGGCAATCCTCGGCGCCATCAGACCCACGGATGGCACCATCTTCATCACCACACGTGCACGAGACCGCATCGACGCGGGGAGGGCGAACGGCGAGTCGCTGAAGACTCTCCGGCGGGAGGTCCAATTCATATTTCAGGACCCCTACGGTTCCTTGAATCCGCGGATGACTGTTTTCGACATCGTCGCCGACCCCTTGCGCGTTAATGGACTCGCGCGAGGAAACGGGCTGCGCGACCGCGTAGAAGAAATGCTAAGGCTGGTCGGACTGTCTCCGGAGTTGATGCGTCGTTACCCTCATGCGTTCAGTGGTGGGCAGAGGCAGCGAATCGCGATCGCGAGGGCCTTGGTGATGGGCCCGACGTTGGTAGTCGCCGATGAGCCGGCTTCCGCTCTTGACGTCTCAGTTCAGGCGCAGATTCTCAACCTATTGCAGGATCTGCGCGCGAAGCTTGCCGTTTCCTATCTCTTTATCAGCCATGACCTGAGCGTCGTTCAGTACATCAGCCAGCGGATTGCCGTGATGTACGTCGGCCAGATTGTCGAGATGGCGCCGACCAAGAGTGTTTTCAGCGCGCCGAGGCACCCGTACACACAGGCATTGATTTCCTCGGTCCCTACTCCAGACCCGGCTTTACGAAGCCGCGGGCAGCCGATGCCAGGAGAAGTCGCCGACCCTGCAAATCCGCCTGTCGGCTGCCACCTCAACCCCAGGTGTCGTTACGCCCAGGATCTCTGCAGGAAGGAACCGCCTGCGCTTCGGGAGCTGGCTCCAGGCCACTTCGTCCGCTGCCACTTCGCGGAGGAACTCGACCTGACAGGCGTCCCTACGTAGTGGGCACTCGCTCTTTGCCTGTCTCCAGAAGCACCTATTGGCCCCTGAACGTCGGCGGGCGTTTCTGAGCGAAGGCCTGCCTCGCCTCGGCCGCATCATCACGACCGAACAGCAGGTAGTGCGTCGCCTTGATGCCCTGCCACCACGCTGTGTACCCGGTGGCATCCATTGCTATTCGCATCGCCTGCTTGGACGCCTTAACCGAAAGAGGCGGCAGCTGGAGGATTTCGTCCACGTATCCTTTTACGGCGGCATCCAACTGATCGCGCGGAACCACACGATTGATCAGCCCGATCTCGTATGCCTCGCTGGCTGGGATTCGCCGGCCCAGGAGATTGATCTCCCTCGCCCGCTGGAGCCCTATGGTCCACAAATGGGCGCCCCCGCTGTGGCTGGCCACCCGTATTTCCACCATCTGGAGCCAGGCATCGTCAGCGGCCACAATGATGTCGCAGCAGGTCGCAACGTACATGCCGCCCCCAAGGGCGGGCCCTTGAAGCCTCGCGATGACAGGCTTGGTCATCCTGGTTATGTATTCGCGAGTGCGTTCGTTGATCTCGCCATAGCGCGCCTTCTCGTCGGGCGTCCGGCCGGTACCCTTAAGGTTCTGACCCGCGGAGAATACGGGGCCTTCGCCTGTCAGCACAACAACGCGAATCGAATCATCGTGATCGCATTCCCAGAGCGATTCGTACAAGTCGTGAAAAGTTTCAAAGTCAAGCGCGTT
>JACQUF010000188.1 GCA_016210435.1 Chloroflexota bacterium | reverse complement strand
GTCATGGCGTGGACTCCTTTGAACTCTACCAAAGTGGCCGGATCGCTTGATTCGCTCGACAAGACGCCCCGCTAAGTCGCGATCCTCGTGTGAATAGGAGGCAAATATCTTTGACACGTGATCACCGCCTTTACTGACCTACACGGATCACCGAACCTCAATCAGAAGGCCTAACGGCCGGCCACTAAGCTGCGGCCCGCGCATGATACTACCACGACTCGATGGGCGCAGGACGCCGGTTCGGCTGAAGCCCGCGGCCGTCAGCTTCAGCGGCTTGTTAGCCGGCCTGCTCGCCCGCCCCGTACAACGCTCGCGCCTCGGCCATGCTGTGGACGAGCTTCCTTCGCCGGTCGGAGAGGACTAGCTCGCCAGCGCTACCGCGATCCGTCCAATAGTGACCTTCAAGACACGACGGTGGCGCGCCCAATACCTGCATCGCGAGGCCGCCGTTGTGGATGGGACTTCTGTGGCGCACGGAGACTCGCGGCTCGTTTCGGTAGACGCCGACGATCCGATATGTGCCGTCCTCGGACCTGAGAATCTCGGCACCAAGAAACTCGGACCGGGACTCGTCGGTCATAAGCCTCAGGCTCAGCCGAGAGAAGGTCTGCCAGATGCTCATGAATCCTTCTATAGGTGCGATTTGCTGTCCCGAGTTCGGGTCGGTCCATGTTGATCGGATTGAGACACGCCAGGTGCCATGAACGACCGGACGCCGGACGAACCAGGGATGCAGCACCGGCACGCGCCACAGCAATACGTCAAAGGCGGCCAAGAGCAGAAGCAAGACACCAGTTACGATCGGGAGATGCCGTAGCCACTCAATTGAGACTACGACGCCATCCACAATCAAGAGGCCGCCCCAGACTACTGCGGCGACTAAGAGGATGGTTGATAGGTGCAATCGCTCAATCACGGACGTTACTCGAACCCCACATAGTTCCACGCCTCGTGGAGAAATCGGTTAGCACTCTGCCGGGTCCAGGGCTGACTGCTACGAAACAGATACTTCAGTTCGTTGATCTCACCCCATTCTTTGCACGATTCGTCATCGCGGGTCTCGTTGAATAGGTGAGCGAGGGCATATCGGAGGTCCGCCCTGCGAGTAGAGTGCCCAAAGCCGTCGTCGGGCACATTCCAGACCAGGCACTCGACGAGGTAAGAGGGCACATCGCGAGCAGAGCCGTAGCCCCCCTCCTCCATTTCTCCCTTGAGCCGCTTGAGAATCCGGACTAGGGCTTTGAAGCAGCGTCCCGTCCGATCGTTCTTAGCGACGCCATTCTCGTAGTTCTGGTCGGGCCAATTGATGATCCGACCGCCTGAGTCGGGCAGGAACGAAGTGCCCACCAGGTGCGAGCCATTGCGGTTGTAGCGGCGATACTCGAAGCATGCGACGGTATCAGCGGACACGCGGTAGGTGTTCTCGTGAATGTCGAATGCCTTGTTTCCCCGCTTCACGGCCGAGGAACCGAAGTACGAGGCCAGGGCCACGTGAACGTCATTCTTGAACGACGAGTACGAGTAGTCGGCCGGCGTGCTTATTCCGACGTCAGCGGACTGCATACCATCCGGGAGGTCGAAGAAAATTGAGTTGCGACAACAGACGCAGACATCGACGTCGCTATCCGCGCGGACATTGGTGCGATTTCGGTAGGAGCCCTGAGCAAAGACCGCGATGTCCTTGAGAGACAGCGTTGAGTGCGCATCCACCGCCTTGCGGATCGCCCGCACGGCATTCTCGCACTTCTCGAGTTCGGTCTGACTGGGCGGCTGCGCCCAGCTCTCGAACGCTGCTTCCCAGTCTCTGGCCATTCCCTCCGCGTTACCTCCGTCTGTTCAGGCGAGCTAACTATTGATCATGTGGTTTCCGTATAAGGTCCTGACTGTCAACGCTGGTCGGCATAACCCCAGTGAAGGCGCTGTTAGATAGTTTCCGCATAACACGCCGCCACCATCGAGGTGTCGCGGGGCGGTAAACACGACACTTGTCATCGGAGTTCGTCCCAAGGTGGGGCACGCCGCTGAGCTGCGCCCCGCAGGCTCATCTCACTCAGTGCCATTTGCCCCTTGCCTCCCATACTGGTTCCCGCTACCATCAGCGCGTGAGTGAGCGCGCCCGCCGCGAAGGACCCCCGAGTTGTTTCGTAAAAAAGTTTGCTGCCAGGTACAGCGGCCTCGAAACAACTCCCCACGCCTCATGTCGCGCTTCTAAGGCTGACCTCGCCCACCGCCAGGGCGACGGTGGAGCCGTCGTCGCGGCGCAGGATCAGGCGGCCATCCTCGTCCGCCGCCTCGGCCAGCCCCTCCTCCCACACATCGCGCCACTGGACGACGACCCGCTGCCCCAGGGTCTCCAGCCGCTGGCGCCAGGCCGCCAGG
>JACQUF010000040.1 GCA_016210435.1 Chloroflexota bacterium | reverse complement strand
GTCACATTGCCCAGCACGAGGCGTTTCAGACCGCTCAAGCCTCGGGTGGCCATGACGACGATGGGCGTCCGGTGCTGGCGGGCGAAGCGGACGATTTCGACCGGCGGGAGCCCCACGGGCGCGTCGGCGGAGGCGTTTAGCCCCTGCGTTCTGGCCCGTTCGGCGAACTGCTGGGCGTACTCGTAGGCCTCCTTGACGTGCCTGGCGATACCGACATAGTCGGTGACCTGGTCTTCACGCGTCGGAAATTGGACGACCCGTACGAACGCAAGCCTGGCGCGGAAGACCCTGGCGATCTCCTGGGCCAGCGCGACGGGAAGCTCGCCCATCTCGGAACCATCGAGCGGCACCACGACCACGTCGGGGACCTCGGATTGTCCGGGCGGCTGGTCTGCCTTTGCCGGGTGCATCGCGAGCACGGGAAGATGGGACCGCCGCACGACATCGCTCGTGACGCTGCCCAGCAGACCGCCCGAAAGCCTGCCGCCCCGGTGGGTCGCCATCGCGATCAGGTCCGCCTCAAGACGGTCCGCCTGCTCCACGATCGCTTCGGCCGGATGCCCGCTCACCACGTGAGATCGCGCCACGATGCCGAGCCCGTTCAATCTCTGGCTGATCTCCTCGAGATAGCGGTGCGCCCGGTCGATGGCGGAGACTTCGCCGGCTTGTTCACCGCTGGCGGTCCCGGACCTGGATGGCTGTAAAACTGTGAGAAGCAGGATGTGGAGGTCAAGCCCGCGCGCGAGTCCCGCGACACGCCCTACGATCCGCTCGGCGTTCTCGGTACCGTCCAGAGGGATCAGCACGGTCCGAAACACGCTCACCGACCTCAGTTCTGGTACAAGCTCATGCTGGCGACGGGTCCATCTTAGACTCTCTGGAGCAATGGCAGCGCTCGGACCGAGCGCCGGTGCGGAAGGCTTGGCACGCACCGCCTGGTTCATGGAACTGAGGTTCCCGTTATCCGGTATCGTGGCAGGCCAGACCGGCTGCAGAATTAGTGGGCGACGCGCTCAGCTTCTGACTCGTAAGTCATACGGTAGAGGCGGCTGTAGAGGCCGTCTCGCGCCAGCAGTTCGTCATGTCTGCCCGTTTCCACGATTCGCCCTTCCTGGAGCACAACGATGCGGTCGGCACCGCGGATCGTCGACAGCCGGTGCGCGATCACGAAGGCGGTCCGCCCCGTAAGCAGGCGCTTGAGCGCCCCCTGAATCAACGCCTCGGTCGTGCTGTCCACGCGAGCGGTGGCTTCATCGAGGATCAGTATGCGCGGGTCCGCCAGGATCGCCCTGGCGAAGCTGAGCAACTGGCGTTGCCCGAGCGAGAGATTCTGCCCACGTTCCCCGAGCATCGTGTCGTACCCGTATTCAAGCTGCGTGATGAAGCCGTGGGCGTCGACTGCAACCGCGGCCCCGATTACCTCGTCGTCCGTGGCGGTCGGCCGCCCGTACCGGATGTTCTCGCGCACCGGGCCGGAGAAGAGGAAAGGGTCCTGGAGGACGACACCCATCTGAGTCGCCAGGGACCGGCGGCGGATTACGCGGACGTCATACCCGTCGATGACAACGCTGCCGGACGTGACATCGTAGAGGCGGGAGACCAGAGCGGTGATCGTTGTCTTACCGCTGCCGGTGGGGCCCACGAGGGCAACCGTCTCGCCGGGCAGGACGTGGAGATCGATGTCGCGAAGGACGGGCACTCCAGGGGTATAGCTGAATTCGACGTGATTGAAGCTGACCTCTCCCCGGATCGTTGGCAAATCGACCGCGTTGTGTGCATCGACTATCTCGGGCCTGGTATCTAGCACCTCGAAAGCTCGCTGTCCACCGGCCATCGCGCGCTGCAGCTGCGCGTACTGCAGGACCAGCTCTCGAACAGGATCGAAGAAACGTTGCACGAACAGGGCGAACGCGACGACGACCCCGACGCTGGTAGCACCGTTGAGAACGCGTATCCCGCCGAACACGATCACGGCGGCAGTGGCGGCCGCCACCGAGATCTCGACCACCGGGGTCACCATGGCTGTGAGGCGCGCCGCCCGAACGTTGGCGTCGAGGTGCCTTGCATTCACTCTGTCGAACCGGCGCAGGTTCTCATCTTCTCGATTCAGGCTTTGAATTACCCGCACCCCGGAGATGTTCTCCTGAAGGTTGGAGTTCACGATGGCGATCGCCTGCCGGACCCGGATGAATGCCTTCTTGGCGCGCGCCTGCCAGACCCATAGAACCAGCAACAGCAGAGGAAGGACCGCGAGCGTGACGAGCGCAAGGAGCACGTCGAGCCGGAACAGCCAGAAAGTCACCACCGCCAGGCCGAGGATGTCGGCGAGGATCGTGAAGAAACCGGAAGTCAGCAGCTCCTGGAGCGCGGTCACGTCGTTCTGGACGCGCGACATGACCCGCCCGACCTCGTTCCGGTCGTAGAAGCTCATCGACAGCTTCTGGAGATGGACGAACATCTCTTGCCTGAGTGTCAGCAAGACGCGGTGCCCGATCCAGGCAGATGTGGCCATGTAGCCGAAATAGGATGCCCATGACACAAGTGCCAGCACCGCCATGGCAAGGCTTATGAAACCCAGTTCGCGCAGCTGGCCACCAAGCGCGCGGTCGATAGCCATGCCAACCAGCGCCGGCAGGGTGAACGAAGCGAGGGCGAATAGCGCGGTGCCGAGGATCGCGATCGCTGCGCGGGTCTTGTACGGGCGCACATATCG
>JACQUF010000189.1 GCA_016210435.1 Chloroflexota bacterium | reverse complement strand
GGTAGAGGGTGGCCGAAGGCCTGGTGAGGACGGTCCTCCGGGGCCGCGCCCTGAGCGAAGTCGATAGGGAAGGGGCGGGCGTGGGTGAAGGAGACACAAGATGGCGAGTCCTGAACAAAGGCGCGTGGCACTGATCACCGGCGCGACCGGCGGTCTCGGTCCGCATGTCGTGGCGGCGTTCACCGCGGCCGGGTGGGAAGTTGCGCGCGAGCGGCGTGACGATGCCGGCAGCAGCCTGAGGTGGTTCGATGCAACCAACGCGGCGGAAGTCAAGGAAGCTGTCGAACAGGTCGCCCGAAGCTACGGCAGGATCGATGCCCTTCTGAGCCTCGTCGGAACATGGAAGCCGCAGCCGCCTGTCGCGGAGTTTACCGACCAACTCTGGGACGAGATCTTCGCAATCAACCTGAGATCAGCGTTTCTCGTCGCACGCGCCGTGATCCCACACATGCTCAAACAACGATGGGGCCGCATCATCACCGTCGGCGCGAGGGGCGGCGAACGCGGTTCCGCGAAAAACGCCGCCTATGCTGCGTCCAAGGCGGCCTTGCTGGCCCTGACCGAGTCGGTGGCGGATGAACTGAGTGGGACCGGGATCACCGTGAACGCGGTGGTGCCGTCGGTGATCGATACACCCGCAAACCGGCGCTCGATGCCGAATGCAGATTATTCGAAATGGGTACCGCCGGCTCACATCGCGGCGACGATGTTGTTCCTCTGCCGCGACCAGGCCGCCAGCATCACCGGCGAGCGCATCCACATCTCCAATCAGTCATGAGCGCTGATCGGCCCCTCGACCGCATTCAGATCCTCGGATTGAAGCTGACATGCGTCATCGGGCTGAATGAATGGGAACGGCTCGTTCAGCAGGAAGTCCTGATCGACATCACGATCCACGCGGACGTTCGAAAAGCCGGTTTTACGGATGATGTCAGCGACACCGTCAACTACCGGACCGTAGGCAAGCAGGTTGTGGAGCACGTGGCGGGCTCTCGCTACAAGCTGGTGGAGGGACTGGCCGAAAGCGTCGCCAGGATATGCCTTGCCCAGCGGGGAGTTCGCCGCGTGGATGTTTCGGTGCGAAAGCCTGGTGCGTTGAGGCACACAGAGTCTGTCGGGATCGACATCACACGGTTCGCGGACGCCTCGACAAGCGAGGGCGGTCCCTGAAGGCCGCGGGCGCTCGCCAGCCTTCCGATGGAGCCCCGTGATTGGCTGGTTGCCTTCCGAGGTCGTGTCGAACGGATCTGTTGGCCCGGCTCCCGCTTCCCGCATCAAACGACACGCGTGTTCCGGCACGACCGCGGGATTGGCCAGCACTGCGAATGCCCACAGGGCGAGGACCGGGACCAACACTGGAGGACCAGATGCGAGTGCTTGCCATTTCGATCGCTCCCCTGTTTCCTGGAGCGTTTCATGGTGGCTCCCAGCGCATCCTGGCTGCCGCCGCCGAGGCGCTTTCAGGCGCGGGCCATCAAGTCCGGATCGCCTGCTCTCGCCGTCCCGAGAACGAGCACGGATTCTCATTCGCCGACGTCTTCGTCGAACCACTTCTGGAACTCACTGGATTCTTTCCTGATCCTTACGAGGTCCCGCCGCACCGGCTCGCCGAGACCGCGCGCCGCCTGAGAGACGCCATCGATTGGGCGGACCGGGTCTACCTGCACGCCGATATCTTCCATTTCCGGTCGTTGCTGCGAACAGGCACCCCCGTTGTCAGGTCGTTTCACGACTTCCACTACGAGACCGCTCTCATTTCGGCGTTTGCGTACGGCGCAGACCTGACGATCGTACCGTCTGACTACCTGAGAAGATGTTTCCTCGCGACGGTCGGCCGGAGTGGTCTCCGGGCCGTCGAATCGGTCCGGGTCATCTCCAATGGGATCGATCTCAACCGCTACGCTCCCGTGCGGGAGACCCCACCTCCGGGGATCGCGCCGCGACGAGACGACGACCTGATACTGCTCCATCCTCACCGGCCGGACGACCGCAAAGGCATCGAACAGGCGATCAGGGTCGTGGCGACGTTGCGCGGACGCGGGACAACCCAGCGTATCCGCCTGCTCGTACCGAGACATCTCGACGCCGCCCTGTCTCCCGAGGCAGCCGCGCATTACGACAAGGCATCGAAACAGGCAGCCGAACTCGGTGTCGCCGACAGCCTCGAATTCGTGCCGTGGCAGCCGGACGAGTCGATGCCAGCGCTGTACTCGTTTGCCGACGTGACCCTGTGTCTTGGCAACTTCATCGAATCTTTTGGCCTGACGGCGTACGAATCCCTCGCGTGTGGAACGCCTGCGGTAATAGCAAACGTGGGGGCATTCAGGGATGCGCCAGACCATCCTGACTTCTACAGGATCGAATACGGGGATGCAGAAGTCGCCGCGTATGCCGTCAGCGAAGCGGCGCGGGGAATGCGAAATCTGCGGAGCGCCCGCGAGATGATCGCAGCACGCTTCAACCTGGAACAGATGAAATCTGCGTACGTCGAAGCGATTCAGAGCGCCGCCCCGGCGGCCACGGCTGATCGGAAGATAATGCCGGCGATATCAAGCCTCGCCGCGAAACGGTACGAACTCGCGCCGTGGTGTCATGTTGCGGCCGGCGGCAGGATCTACAACGACTATGCCTACCGGCATCTCCACATGCCGGGCCTTGCGGCGGCGTTCGAAAAATCCAACACGGCCCGTAGCCTGGGCGAGCTCTCGGACGAAGGTGTTGCGCAGGCTGAACTGGATGAGGCTCGGGAGACGGGCACTCTCATCCCGGTTGATTCGGCCGCTGCCTAGCAGGCGAGGGGCGAGGTCTCAGGGCCGAGGTTTCAGGGTTCGGCCAAATACCCTTGACCTCTTGGCCTGCGGAGCTCGGCCCTTGGCCCTGGCCCCATTCAGGCGCCCCCGGAGATCGCGGGGAGGAAATGCACCTCGGTGTCGTCGTCAAGCCTGGTCAAGAGACCCTGACGCGTCGGCTGCTCGCCTACGACCGCTGCGAGCCCGGGACGAAGGTGGTCTTCCTCGACGATCCTCTCCTTGATCCCCGGGAATTCCTTTTCGAGGTTTTCGATCAGCTCACGCAGGTTCTTGCCCGGCACCCTGACCTGTGTCTTGCC
>JACQUF010000197.1 GCA_016210435.1 Chloroflexota bacterium | reverse complement strand
GAACAGCACCAGAAAGCGGTGCGCACGGGACACCGATTCCTGGAGGACGGGACCAAGGTCAGGTACTGCCAATCATGCAAGGAAACGTTGGACTAGAGGGCGGAGAGATGCCGGAGAAGGACAGGCCGGAATCGGCCCCGATGCAATCGGGAGAAAATGCGCCCGAAACGCGGAAGGAGGGGGACTCGACCGAGTCTCGGCCGCCGCGCGCCCGCCAGAGGCAGCAGAAGCCCGCTCCCGAGGCCATACCGGCTGAGGAAGGGTCCCGAGCCGCTGACAAACCCGCGGCAAAGGGCGCGGGTGGCCAGCCCAGACGTGGCCGGGAAGACGGCGCGGCAAGGGCGGCCGGCCAGCAGAGGCAGCGACGGGAAAGAGCAGGAAGGCCCGCTCCCGCGCCTGCCATTGCCACGGCGCCCCGGCCGTTCGTCAAACCCCGTCTCCTTACGCGATACCAGAGCGAGGTAATCCCGGTACTCAAGCGCGAGTTCGGCTACTCCAACGTCATGCAGGTGCCCCGGCTCAAGAAAATCGTCCTAAACATCGGACTGGGCGAGGCGATCAAGAACGCGGGCGCTGTCGATGCAGCGACACGCGACATGGCCACCATCGCGGGTCAGAAGCCAGTGGTCACTAAGTCCAGAAAGTCGATCGCGAATTTCGGCCTGCGGGAGGGGCAGCCCGTCGGCGTTACCGTAACGCTCAGGGACGTGCGGATGTGGCACTTCCTGGACCGGCTCACCAGCTTTGCGCTCCCGCGCGTTCGTGACTTCCGAGGCGTGCCGCGCAACAGCTTCGACGGCCGTGGCTCTTTCACGCTCGGGCTCGCAGACCAGATCGTATTTCCTGAGATTGACTACAATAAGATCGATCGTCTGCGGGGCCTCCAGGTGACGATCGTCACTTCTGCTCGCACCGATGAAGAGGCCCGGCGCCTTCTCGAGTTGCTCGGCATGCCATTCGTTCGGCCCGCCGAGGTGGTCGCGCGTCCAGCCTAAGTAGCCGCCAGGGGGATTTTCTTTGGCCAAAAAGTGCAAGATCGAGAAGTGGAAGCGGCCGCCCAGGCACGCGGTCCAGTTCCACAATCGCTGCGAACGCTGCGGGCGGCCGCACGCTTATATCCGTTTCTTTGGTCTCTGCCGGGTCTGCTTCCGACAGCTTGCGCTGCGCGGCGAACTTCCCGGTGTGCGTAAGGCAAGCTGGTAGATGGTTACAACCGGAATAATGAGGGCGCCTGCAACCGACCCGGTCGCCGACATGCTGACACGCATTCGCAACGCGATTTCTGTGCGGCGTGACACGGTCTCCGTCCCGGGTTCGAAACTCAAGCTCGAGCTGGCGAAGCTCCTCCAGAAGGAGGGGTTCATTGCCGGCGTGGAACAGACCGACACGAAGCCGCAGCCGATGCTCAAGCTGCACCTTCGGTATTACGAAAACCGGGACCCGGTAATTACCGGTCTCCGTCGCGTGAGCCGCCCGGGGTTGCGGGTCTACGTCGGGAGGCACGAAATCCCGCGCCTCTACGGCGGGCTGGGGGTGTCGTTCGTATCCACTTCAAAGGGAATCATGACAGGCCGCGAGGCGTGGAAGAGCGGGCTCGGAGGCGAGCTGCTCTTCTACGTCTGGTAGCCGGGGGCAAGACAGTGTCCAGAATTGGCATGCGGCCAATCCAGATCCCCAGAGGGGTCGAGGTGAAGATCGACGGCCGGAAGGTCGCCGTGAAGGGCCCCAGGGGGGAGCTCACGCGCGAATTCACACCCGGGATAACCGTCGAATCTGACGGCAAGCAGGTCGTTCTGAAGCGCTCGAGCGATGAGGACCGCGAGAAGGCGCTCCATGGCTTGAGCCGGAGCCTGCTCGCCAACATGGTGTCCGGCGTCAGCCAGGGATTCAGCAAGAGCCTTGAGCTGGTGGGTACCGGTTATCGCGTTCAGCCTCAGGGCAAGAACCTTGCACTGTACGTCGGATTTACGCATCAGGTCATCATTCAGCCTCTCGCGACCAACGCCTTGGCGGCCGACGGCCAGACGCGGCTCGTGGTCAGCGGACCGGACAAGGAGATGGTTGGCCAGCAGGCGGCGGAAATCCGCAGGATCAGACCGCCGAACTCCTACACAGGGAAGGGGATCCGGTTTGTAGGCGAAGTCGTGAAATTGAAGCCGGGCAAGAGCGCGGCGAAGGGCACGGCAGCGTAATGGGCAGAAGTCGTTTCGACATGCGGCCGCGTCTGGTGCGGCATCGCCGTGTCCGCGAGCAGGTCTCCGGGACCGCGGATCGACCGCGCCTTTCAGTGTTCCGCAGCAGCCAGCACATCTATGCGCAGGTGATCGACGACGAGGCGGGACACACGCTTGCAACCGCTTCCACGATCGAAAAGGACGTCAAACCTCTGGCCGACAAGCAGAAGAAGGCGGAAGCTGCCGCCGAAGCCGGGACCAGGCTGGCCCAGCGTGCGAAGGCCGCCGGCATCAAGGCGGTCATCTTCGATCGCGGCGGATTCAAATACCACGGGCGAGTCAAAGCGCTGGCGGAGGCCGCTCGCAAAGAAGGGTTGGAGTTCTAAATGTATTCCGCGGGAGATCGGCCGCGCGGCCGGAGGGAGCGCAACGAAGGTTCTGACGAAGCGCCACTGATCGAGCGGGTCGTCCAGATCCGGCGAGTCGCGAAGGTCGTCAAAGGCGGCGGTCACCTCAGCTTCACCGCGCTCGTAGTCGTGGGCGACGGCCAGGGCTCGGTCGGTGTGCACCTGGGCAAGTCGCGTGCCGTGCCTGACGCGGTGCGCAAGGGTACCCTCGGCGCCCGCAAGAACATGCATAAGGTGACGCTTAAGGGCACCACGATCCCGCACGAGATCGTTTCCGATTACAACGGAGCGACGGTGCTTCTAAAGCCGGCTTCAACAGGTACCGGAATGATTGCCGGGGGCGGCGTGCGCGCCGCTCTCGAGGCGGCGGGAGTCCGCGATGTCCTATCCAAGACTTTTGGATCGAGTAATACGATCAACATCGTCAAGGCGACCATCCAGGCGCTTGAGCGACTTCGCGACCCGCGGGCAGAGATCTCGAGGCGCCGCGGCCTGCCGGCTACGACAGGGGTATAGCCGATGGCAGAGCTGCGGATCAAACAGGTCAAGAGCATCATCGGCCACCGGAAGTACCAGGAGGACAACCTCCGGTCCCTCGGCCTGAGGCGGATCGGTCAAACGGTGGTCCGGGCCGACACGCCTTCGGTGCGTGGAATGATCGATGCCGTCAGGCATCTTGTCACCGTTGAGACGGTGGAGGTTCCGGCCGTCGCGTCAGGGGCGGAATCGCATGCCGCAACCGTGAGACAGTCCGGGGCGAAGAAGTAAAAATGGCACTTCATGAACTCAAAGCGCCGAAGGGCGCACGCCGACCTCACCGGCGCCGTGGCCTGGGCGACTCCGCCGGCCAGGGCTCGTACTCCGGACGTGGCTTCAAGGGGCAGCGCAAGCGGGAGTCTGTAAGGCCGCTCTTCGAGGGTGGCCAGAACAAGCTCGTCAAGAGACTGCCCTACATGCGCGGCTTCACCAACGTTTTCCGAACCGCGTATGTTCCCGTGAATCTCGAGCGCCTGGCGGCTTTCGAACCGGGCGCCGAGATCACCCCCGCAGTCCTGCTCGAGCGCGGGATCGTCAACCACGCCGGCGCATCGATCAAGATCCTCGGTGAAGGCGAGGCGCCGAGCGGGATCAAGGTCTCCGCCCACGCGATAAGCGCATCCGCGAAGGCCAAGATCGAGGCCGCTGGCGGCTCGGTGACCGTGCTCACGCCGCCCAGGGAACCCACCGAGAGCTCGCACATTCCGGACCGTGAACGTCGGGCGAAGGCAGCGCAGGCAACCGCGAAGGGCCGCCCGGCGTCAGCAGCCGAGGCCCCGGAACAGGCCAAGCCCTCGGAGGCCGGAACGGGCGACGGCCCGGGCGCACCGAAGGCTCGTGCCCCTCGCAAGCCACGCGGGGAGCAGGCGGCAAAGCCGAAAGAGGACGCCCAGACCGAACCGAAGGGCGCGTAAGATGGTTCGAGAGGCCTACGCCCAGCGGGCCGAGACAGGCCGCCCGGCGCTTCTCCAGGCGGTCATCGATGCGTTGCGCGTTCCGGACCTCCGGTTCCGGATCCTGTTTACGTTTGGCCTGCTCATCATCTTCCGATTCGCGGCGCACGTGCCGGTCCCGGGTGTTGATCGCGCTGCACTGGCCGCGGCATTCGACGCGAACCCGCTCCTCGGCTTCCTTGACCTCTTTTCAGGCGGCGCTCTTCGCAACCTGAGCGTGGCCGCGCTCGGGGTCTACCCCTACATAACCTCATCGATCATCATGCAAATCCTGACCGCGGTGGTGCCCTCGCTCAAGGAGCTTGCGAAGGAAGGCGAATACGGCAGGCAGAGGATCAACCAGTACACCCACTGGCTGACAGTCCCGATCGCGTTCTTCCAGGGCTACGGCCAGCTGACCTTCCTCCAGGGAGGCCTGGCATCCGCACAGGGCGGCGCAATCCGCGGCATTGGGCTGAGCGGGGACACCTTCCTCCCGACGATGGCCATCCTGCTCTCATTCGTCGCCGGCACCATGTTCCTGGTCTGGCTCGGCGAACTGATAACCGAGAAGGGGATCGGAAACGGCCTCTCCATCATCATCTTCGGGGGCATCGTGGCCACGTTGCCCCAGATCGTTGGCCAGGGACTCCTTCTCAGGGACCAGGTGTTCTCGCTCGTCCTGCTAACTGTCATCGGGCTGGGTATCGTGTACCTGATCGTCTTCTTCAACGAAGCCCAGCGCCGCATCCCGGTCCAGTACGGGCGGAGCGTTTTCCGTGGCGGGAGGATGTACCGGCAGGCTGGTGCCACGCATATACCGTTGCGCGTCAACTCGGCCGGCATGATCCCGCTGATCTTTGCCTTTTCGATCCTGATCCTGCCCCCGACGGTCGCTAGCTACCTGGTCGATCCAGGCAGCACGAGCTTCGTATCACGGGCGGCATCGTTCGTCGTGAATGCGCTCAGCCCAACCGGTGCGAGCTACTGGGTGCTCGTGTTCATCCTGGTCGTCGTGTTCGCGTTCTTCTACACGCTGGTCGTGTTCAATCAGCAGAACCTTGCTG
>JACQUF010000181.1 GCA_016210435.1 Chloroflexota bacterium | reverse complement strand
GTACTAATGTACTAATTGACAGCAGACCCGGCGCGGCGTAATTTGCCCACATTGGATTACGGACAGAGCAGGACGGCGGGAACCGAGAGACCCTGCGCAGACCGGAAACCGGGCGATTGTCCGATCGCCCGGCCGCCACAAAGTGCGCGCAGCACGCCAGGGGGGCACCGATGAAGTCAGACGCGATTGCAGTCCACGTTTTGAGCGACGGCTCTTATCTCATGGATGGCGGCTCGGTCTTCGGACAGGTGCCCCGGACCATCTGGGAACAACAGGCAAAACCCGATCGCAGGAACCGGGTACGACTCGGCCTCAACTGCGTCCTGGTCCAGATGCCCCAGCACAACATCCTGATCGACGCAGGGATGGGAACCCGCGAACCCGAAATCACGCGCGAGATTTACGGGCTGAGCTCGTCCAAGCTGCACCGCAACCTGCGGGCCGCGAACCTTACAACTCGGGATATCGACGTCGTCATCCTTTCCCACCTTCACTTCGATCATGTCGGGGGCGCGGTGCGGCTCGACCGCGAGGGGCAGGCCGTGCCGACCTTCCCGAACGCCCGTTACCTGGTCCAGCGCAATTCGTGGAACGAGGCTCGCCATCCGAACGAGCGTGCGCTTCCCTACTTCGGCCTGGCGAGTTCCGCGCTCGACGTCCTCGAGCGTTCCGGCCAGGTCGAGTTCCTGGACGGCGACGCGTCGATCCTGCCTGGGATCTTCACGAAGGTGACGAACGGCCACTGCACCGGGCATCAGGTTGTATTCGTGAACACCGGCGGTGAGCGCATCGCGTTCATGGGCGATCTGGTCCCAACCCCAAGCCACATCACGCTGCCGTACATCACGGCATTCGACCGCCGCCCGGACGAGACCCTGGAAGAAAAGCGCGATCTGCTATCGCGGATCGAGCGCGAGGGCTGGCTCATGGTGTTCGCCCATGGATATGAGCACCGGGCCGGCTACCTGGAGCGCCACGGTGGCAAGGCACAGCTGCGGCCGGTCGCCGTATGACAAAGGACGCCTCTACCTGACTAAGGTCGGGTTCCCTGCGCCTCTCCTCTCTGCAAAAGAGCCCCGGTTGTTGCCGGGGCTCTTTTGCGTGCGCCTTCCCCGGGCAGATACGGCGGAGCGGACTTGCCAGAGCGAACGGCGGTCAGGAAAACTGGAGGGCTGTCTGCTCAGGCTGGATGCACGAGTACGCGCTCGCCGTCCAGGGCGACTAGCCGGACCGCTTCGATCGTATTTGCACGCGTAGCGGCGGCCTCTTTCGAAGGCGTCACAGTGGTCGACGAACCCACGGCCGCAGCGGCAGGGAGAGCGCGGCCGTGCGTATTCCTAGCCATGACACGTCTGTCCTCCAAGAGTGATGGCCTGGCCAGCACCACACGCAGATAGTTGTCGGTCAGGCCTGATGGCTCCGGGACATCGGTCTCCCAGAGCACCTGCCGTGTCGCGCCAAGCTGGCTCCTTCTAAAGGCGGCCGCGCTGGTTTCGGCCAGCTCTCGCAGCCTTGAGGCCCGCTCCGCCTTCACCTCGGGCGCAAGCTGGCCCTCGAAGTGGGCTGCGCTTGTGCCGGGGCGCGCAGAATACGGAAACACGTGCGCGCCCGCGAACGCCGCCACTCGCATCACATCGGCCGTCGCCTCGAAATCTTCCGCCGTCTCGCCGGGGAAACCGGCGATGACGTCGGAGGTGATGGAGGCCTCTGGCGCGGCCTGGCGCGCGCGGTCTACCGCGTCCAGGTACTGCCTCGACGTGTACCTGCGCCGCATGCGCGAGAGGACGGCGTCGCTGCCGCTCTGCAAGGGCATGTGGAAATGCGGACAGAGGCGGCCCTCCCCTTCGGCCGACCAGAGACGCACCAGCTGGTCCGTCATTTCGAGCGGCTGGAGGGAAGATACCCGTATTCGTGGGATTTCGGTCTCGGCCAGGATCTGCCTGATCATGCCCGCGAGGTCCACGCCCTCCAGATCGAATCCGTACGAGCCGAGCTGGGTCCCGGTCAGGACGACCTCCTGCAACCCCTCATCCGACGCGCGCTTTACCTGCCGGACGAGTTCAACGGGGGAGATGCTCCGCTCGCGTCCCCTCACTCTGGGCACGATGCAGTAGGCGCAAACCTGGTTGCAGCCCTCCTGGATCTTGATGAAAGCCCTGGTCCGGCCGAGCAGACTGCTCCCATTCCGCGCTGCGCCGTCGGAGCACGGGGTAGCGTCGAGCCCCAGCCGCCGGACGACCCGCTCTACGAGCCCCGCCTTTTCCCGGTTCGTGACGACCAGGTCGACGCTCATGAGGGCCTCGACGGTCACAGGCGCGCGCTCCGCATAACACCCCGACGCGACGATCAGGGCGCTGGGGTTAGCGCGCCGCGCCGCTGCGAGGGCGTGCCGCGCCTTGCGGTCCGCGACGTGGGTCACGGTGCAGCTGTTCAGGACGTAGACGTCCGGCGCATCATCTTCGGTGACCCGGAATCCGGCGGCGATGAATTCCCGTGCGAGGCGCTGGCTGTCTGCCATGTTCAGCTTGCAGCCGTGGGTCTCGATCCTTACTTTGGTTACCACAGTCCGATTCTACGATCCGCGCCGGACAACGCCGGTAACGGGGAAATAACGGCCGCGTTGCTATAATCCGCAGGTTGCTTTACCCGCCCTCAGCGGCATCGATTTCTCGTCCATAGGCCGTGGCGGCGCTGGGTGGTTCGGGGGCGGGAGGTTGCCCGTATGGGAAGACGCGTCGTCGTCACAGGCGTGGGTGTTGTGTGCCCGGTCGGCCTCGACCGGGAAAGCACCTGGCAGGGCCTGGTCGCCGGCAGATCCGGCATCGATCATATTTCGCTATTCGACGCCGAGGGCTTCGAGAGCCGCATCGCCGGCGAAGTCCGTGGCTTCGACCCGACCGCGCACATGGACCGCAAAAAGGCGAACCGCATGGACCGGTTCGCCCAGCTCGCGTGTGTCGCTTCCCTCGAAGCCCGGTCGCATGCCGGTCTTGACCTGAGCAAGTCGGACGCGGACCGGGTCGCCGTAATTATCGGCAGCGGCGTCGGAGGGATCATGACCCTCTCGGAGCAATACGGCGTACTCAAGCAGAAGGGCCCGACCCGCGTGAGCCCGTTCCTGATTCCGATGATGCTTTCCGACCTTGCCGCGGGAAACGTCTCGATGATGTTGGGCGTGCGTGGACCCAATTTCTCCCCGGTCTCGGCGTGTGCGACCGGCGCCGACTCGATTGGCGAGGCGTTCGAGATGATCCGCCGTGGCGTAATAGACGTGGCGTTCGCGGGCGGCACGGAAGCCGCGATCTGCCCGATCGCGGTTGCGGGGTTCAATTCATGCATGGCGCTCTCGAAACGCAACGACGAGCCGCAGAAGGCGTCCCGGCCGTTCGACGCCGAGCGTGATGGATTCGTCCTGGGTGAGGGTTCGGGCGTGATCCTTCTCGAAGCGCTCGAGCACGCCGACGCCCGGGGCGCAAAACCCATCGCAGAAATGGTCGGGTACGCGGCGACGAGCGACGCCTACCACATCACTCAGCCCGCTCCGGAGGGGAGCGGCGCTGCGCAGGCGATGCGGTTTGCCATGGAGCAGGCCCGCCTGGGACCCGGTGAGATCGATTACATAAACGCCCACGGGACCTCAACGCCTCTGAACGACAAGCTCGAGACCGCCGCGGTCAAGGCTGTATTCGGCGAATACGCCCGCAGGGTCCCGATCTCCTCGACGAAATCCATGACCGGCCATTTGCTCGGGGCCGCGGGGGGCGTGGAAGCAGCAGTTGCCGTCATGTCGATCGAACGCTCGGTCATCCCGCCGACGATCAACCTCGAGCACCCCGACCCCGAGTGCGACCTCGACTATGTTCCGAACAAGGCGCGCGAGCAGCGTGTACGG
>JACQUF010000221.1 GCA_016210435.1 Chloroflexota bacterium | reverse complement strand
CTCCAACACCTACCCCGACGCCCGTTCCGAAGTCAGTCAAGGCCGCCGACGCGGCGGGAGCGGTCAGAGACTGCATCGCGAAAGAGGCGGGCGCGGAGTTCGCGGGCCAGCTGGAGATCAACCCTGACGGAACGCTGGACCTCGACCCTTCGATCCTGCCGACCGCGGAACAGATGGCCGGGATCATGAAATGCGCGGCCGATATCGCAAGGCGCTGAACATCTCCGAAGAAGGGCTATTAAAGCTGCTCCTTCCGGATGGCGCGCCGTCCGCGGACGCTTTCCAGTTCGACGCAGCCGTGTTCAAAAAGTGCGTGGCCAGCGCGGCGGGGCAGGAACTCGCCGATTCGGTGATCGTCGATGACAAGGGGCTGGGGTTCAAGGAGGGATTCAATCCCGCCACGCTCAGCCAGGCGCAAATTGCCGCGGTCATGAAGTGCGGGGAGGAGCAGGGGATCGCGGGAACCGCGCCCGGCGGCGCGCAGCCCCCCGCTGGCGGCCTGCCAGGCAACATTCCACAGCTGCCGGGAGGTGCGCTCCCGCCGGGCAGCCTCCAGCCGCCTTCGACCGCCGCGGGAGCTGCCGACGCGTTCCGCCAGTGCGTGACGCAGTCGCTCGGCCCCGTGATCGGAACGGCGGTGGGAATCACAGGCGGATCGCTCACCTTCGGGCAAGGGCTGGATCCATCGAAACTCACTCCTCAACAGACGTCAGCAATCCTTGCGTGCGCCCAGAAATTCGCGGCCGCAGCCGCGCCTCCAGGCGCGGGTCCGAGCGCAGGCGCCATCCCACAACCGCCAGCCGGTGCCTTGCCCCAACCGCCATCGGGTATCACTCCTCAGCCGCCCGCGGGCGGCGCACCTTCACAGCCCTCAGCCCAGGCCCCTCCCGCGGGCCAGCAGGCGGCCTTCACGCAATGCGTGGCAAGCCTCGCCGGGGCTGAAGTGGCGGCCGCGGTCAAGATCGTCGACGGGAACATTACGTTCGGCGAGGGCATAGACCCGTCGAAATTGCCCCCGCAACTGACGACAGCGGTCCTGTTCTGCGCCCAGCAAACCCTGGCGAGTGCGGGAGCGGGGGCGGGGGGTTCGCCATTCCCGCCCGTCGGACAGGCACCCGTCGGCCAGGCGCCGGCCGGTCAGACTCCGCCTTCTGGATTTCCGCCGCTTGCGGTCCCCACCTTGCCTCCGGTCGGCCAAGCCCCGCCTCTGCCATTCCCGACCGCGCCGGTCACGCAGGCGCCGGCATCGGACCCGAAGCACGCGGAGTTCCAGAAGTGCGTTGCGGGCGTAATCGGGGCTCAGCAAGCCGCCGCGGTTTCGATTCAAAACGGCCAGCTCACTTTCGGCCCGGGACTGAATCCGGCAACCCTGGGGCCGAATCTGGAAGGAATCCAGGCCTGTGCCGATAAGTCAGGCCTGCTCGTTCTCGGATCGGGACCAAGCGCTGGCCAGTCGGATATGCCGCAGATCGCCGCTCGCACGCCTGCGGAGCAGGAGTTCTGGGACTGCCTGAAGGGTACGCACAGGGCCGACTCCGTACCCGGGTTCCGTTTGACTCAAGGTGGTCTTCCGGACTTCTCGATCTCAGGCGCATTTCCGTTGTCTGCGAACGACTTCCAGGTCGTGATCGACTGCGTGCCCGGCCTGGGATCGAATCTGCCGCTCCAGCATCTGCCCGCCGATGTGAGGGCGAAAGCGCAGGCCGCCGCGGACAAGGCGACAAATTCGGTAGTGGCTATCGAATCCGCCGAGGGCGCGCTCGGATCAGGATTCTTCATCTCCAAAGACGGCCTGGTCATGACCAACAACCACGTCGTCTCGGGAATGACTGGCCTGGTGGTGTGGCTGCGCGACGGGCGCAAGTTCCCCGCGCAGGTTGTTGGAAAGGTCGTGACGCCAGATATTGCGGTGTTGAAAATCGACGCCCCGGCCGACATCCAGCCGCTTCCGATCGGGAGCACGGCGAACCTCAAGGTCGGCGACGCCCTCATCGCGATAGGTCACCCGGGAGGATTCGGCAACTGGCTTGCCACGGCGGGTCAGTTCCTCGAGCTGAACAAGACGACGTTTACTCCTGTCAAATCGCTGGACCCTGAGCAACGCCAGCAGGTAATCGTCGATCTGGTCAGTACCGTACCGGGATCCGCGGGAAGCAGCGGAGGCCCGCTGATCGATCTCGATGGAAAGGTCGTTGGTGTGGCCTACGGTGGCACCCAGCGACTTCCGCCGAGACCCAACGGCGCGCCGATCCCCGGCTCGCGCAAGATCCGAGAGCGAACGGTCACCTCTCAGATTTCCCAGGCGGTGCCCATCGAGGAGGCCATGCTCGTCGCCGCGAACGTCCCGGGCGGAGCGTCGTTAAAGCCGGCTTCCGGGTCGATTGCCTCCCAGACGAAGCCGGAGCTCACGCCGGCCGCCCGGACCTGCGTCTCGGGAGTCCTTGGAACGCAGTCCGCACTGTTCAAACTGACGGATGGCGGGGGGCTGCCGGACTTTTCCGGATTCGGTTCCACCTCGCTCACGCCGTCGCAATTCCGCTCCGTAGTCGGGTGCATACCAGGGCTCGTCCTGATTCCGTCTCCGGAGACCCTTGTCGATGCGGAACTCAAGCCCTTCTTCCCGGAAGATGTGCGCGCAAAGGCCACGGCCGCGGCGGACAAAGTGCGGGCCTCTGTGGTCTTTCTCGACCTGAGCAAGGAGGCCACGGCCAGCGGATTCGTGATCTCGAAGGACGGCCTGATCCTGACGAACAACCACAACATCGAGGGAAAGAACGGTGAGAATGTCATCGTGTGGCTCGTCGGTGGACGGAGCTTCCCTGCCAAAGTTCTGGCATCGATCAAGCAGCCGGACATCGCGTTGCTGAAGATCGACGCGCCGCCTGACCTCATGCCCGTGACGATTGGCTCGTCACTCAGCCTGCAGCCCGACCAGCCGCTCATAGTCGTCGGGAATCCGGGCGGAATCGGTAACTGGATCGCATCGCTTGGCAAGTTCGTCAAAGTAAGCCCGGCGATCGATACCACGGGGAATCCGGTCAGGGAGTTCGCAGCAACTACGCCGTCGATGAAGGGGAGTAGCGGCTCGCCGGTCCTCAACCTCGATGGCCAGGTGGTTGGCGTGATCTGGGGTGGCGAGGACCCTGAGGGAAAACGGGGCGCGGGCGAGCCGCCCAAGCCATCGTCTTCTGCGATCCTCGAGTACCTCGTCGCCAGGGACCACGCTCTCGCCGTCGGGATCGAAGAAGCGATGAAGCTCGTGAAGGGCTGGACCGGCCAGTAGCCCCAAACGCGAGCCCTCTCCCCCTTGTGGGAAAGGGACTATCCGCCTGCGGTGGAAGGGGTGAGGGGTTGCTGGCCTGAGGTGCTAGGACGCGATAGCGGCCTGCAGCATCGCCTTCGCGTAGCCAACGGTATACGCGAACCCGGTGTAGCGCCCGGAAGAAATCCCCTTGAACTCATGCTCGCGGTCGGCGTGATCTTGGGGCCGGCCGGGGTCATGTTCATGCGACGAGTGCCGTCCTTAGGTCAGGGTGGAAAAACCAATCTGCCCGACTTTTCTCTTCTTGATCAGGTCCCAGTCGATTTCAAAACCGAGGCCAGGAGCTTCGGGCGCATGGACGCATCCGTCGCTCGCTACGGCGATGTCCCTGGCCATCCCGTATTGCAGCATTTCAGTTGGCACGATCAGCTCGTAGAAGTCGCAGTTCGGAACGGAAAGCACAACGTGGAGGTTGGCGACGTTCATCAGCGAGTTCACTGAAGAGTGCACTTCGCATTTCATGCCGAAGGCTTCGGCAAGGGAGCACAGCTTCTTGAGTCCCGTGATTCCCTCTTTCATCGAATCGCCCCGGATGATCCGCACGCCGTTGTTGCGCCGGATCATTTGTGCCGCCTCGTGGAAGCGAAAGTCGGGGTAATCCGTGACCGCGATCGGTATGTCCAGCCGCCTTGCGAGTTCATCGATCGCGTCGAAATCGCTGTACCGCACGGGGTCTTCAAACCAGTAGTAGTTGAGCGACTCCAGGTGCTTCCCAATGGCCAGCGCATCTTCGTAGTCGTAACAGAGACTGGCGTCGACCATCAGGCGCATTTCATCGCCAGATGCCTCCCGCACTCGGCTGGCGATCTCTTTCACGCGAGACACCGGCACGCCCGCAGGATGGATCTTGTAGGCGGTAAAGCCCGCCTGCTTGTAGCGGAGGACCTCTTCAACGTAGCCGTCGACCTCGGGGTAATAGGGCGAGCTGGCGTAAGCCGGTACGGAGTGTCGCTGCGCGCCGAGGAGCCTGTAGATGGGTGAGCCAGCCGCCTTGCCGGCAAGGTCCCAAAGCGCCACGTCAACAGCAGACCACGCGAGATAGCTCATGCGGCCGTAGAACGTGTAATACCGAAGCTGACTCCAGAGCCACTCGCGGTCGGCGCAGTCCTTCCCGATCATTTCGCGCTTGACCAGGTTTGCCGCCTGGTTCGCCAGTGATTTCAAATCAGCCTCATTTGCGGCGCCCAGAAAGCTATTGCCTTCGAGACCATCCTCAGTGGTCAGGCGCAACAGC
Source organism: Chloroflexota bacterium (assembly GCA_016210435.1). Taxonomy (GTDB): domain Bacteria; phylum Chloroflexota; class Dehalococcoidia; order Lucifugimonadales; family Lucifugimonadaceae; genus VGZT01. Next base: position 1,238 of record JACQUF010000221.1, on the reverse strand, counting down.
CCGAGATGCTGAGGCGCGGAAGAGCGGAATCGCGCCTGGGCGGTGGATATCCGGGGCGCTTCGCGGGCAAAGATTTCGATCGCAAGATCACGGATCTTCATTCGACCAGCCTCCCTCCCGATTTGGGGAGCAGGTATCAGCCCGGTGACATCTGCCGTCGCGGCGCGCCCCAGCATAGCTGAGGGCTGATATCTTTCGATGGAGGGGACATCATGCGACGGATTTCAGTTGGGAGATTGTATGCGGTCCCTCCAGCCGCTGACCGGGACGTCAGTGCTGCGCTCGACGAATTTGCCCGCGCATTCATCGGCAGGCTTGATCCGGGCGTGCAGGAGACGTTCGCCTACCGCAACACGGACCGCCTGTTCGGCGAGGGCTAAACGGGGTCAGGACAGCCCGGGGATCCTGCCAGCCGTCAGGAATCCGGCGATCGCCACAATCAGGGCCTGGGTGAGCTTGCCCAGGAAGACCCCGGCCATGAAGCGGCCCAGGGGCGCCTGGGCGGAACCCGCGATTACGCCTGCGAAGTCGTAGACCGGATTGGGCGTGGCGGCCAGGATGAAAGCGCCGAGGACGCTCGACCGCCTCAGCCAGATGCCCACTACTCGAACGATTGCTCCCAGACGGTCGGCGCGCGTCGCGACTCGCCAGTTCAGGTGGTCTCTGATCCAGGCACCCAGGAAGTAGGTAAGACCCATGCCGAGCGCCATGCCGGTCGCGGCCACGAGGGCGACCAGGCCGGGATTGAAGAGGCTGGCGCCCGCGAAGACGAGCGGCAGGATCGGGACCGGCAGAAAGAACGTCGCACCGCTTACGAACGCAATCAGGAAGAGAGCCGCATATCCTGCCCCGGCGAGGGCTTCGGCGTCGATCCGAACGTAGTTCTGAAGAAGGACCGGAAGCAGGATCGCGAGTGTTATGGCGGCCACGACCGTGACCAGGCGGCGGTCGAACCGGAGCCCCGGGCGGATAGTGGTCATCACAGTGGCAACCATAGTGGGGGCAGCTTAGTGCCGGCCGGGGATGAGTGGCGTGTGCGCCGGGTAGACCCTCGTGTGGAAACGGCATAGCCCGGGGGTTACAAGCGCGGTGGGGCGCTTTTCTGGAACCCGGAAGGCATCGATGAGCCAAAGCCGTGCGTATATTGCTATAATATACGGCGATGAAGGGCGTTCCCGATGACTTACTTGCGGCGCTTGAAGGCTTCGATTGGGATTCGGGGAACTCCGAGAAGAACT
>JACQUF010000017.1 GCA_016210435.1 Chloroflexota bacterium | reverse complement strand
TGGCAGCAGGCGACCCCGGCCGGGAGCGGGGCACCAGCGGCCTTCGTCGGCGTGGCGGTTGGCTGCACTTTGGCCGGCGCCGTCGTCGGCGTGGCGGTTGGCTGGACCTTTGCAGGCGCCGACGTCGGGGTCGGCGCGGCTGCCTTCGTCGCGGTTGGCGCCGCGGTAGCCGGCGCCACCGTCGGCTGGGTCACGGCCGCAGTCGTCGCGGTCGCCACCTCCTCCTTGCCACACGCGATTGCCAGGATGGAAATCAACGCGAGGAATCCGACGACCCGGCCACGGCTGATGCGAAACATCACACGACTCCCACCAGCTGAAATCCACCGCCCAGCGCGCGACCCCTGCCCGCCGGGGAAGTGGCGGCACCCTATCACACCGAGCGTTAACCCGCAACACGAGGTATAGTCTCCCCCGCTCATCGGCATCAAACGGTTCAGCCGGACTGGGGCAAGTTCGGCGACAAGATCGGGTACTACAAGCGATGGAACGCCAACATCATCGTGCTTGCCCAGATCGAGTCGAAGAAAGCCTGGGACAACCTCGACGAGATTCTCGCCGTGAAGGGCCTGACGGGCGTCACAGGGGGACCCAACGATTTCGCCGCTTCCCTTGGTTACCCTGCCGAGCCCGACCACCCCGCGCGTGTCGCGGCTACGGCAGACGTCGAACGCCGCGCCAGAGCGGCGGGCAAGACCGCCGGCACGGAGAATATCGGCATATCGGTTCATGAACTGCTAGCGGGGAAGGCGCAGGAATTGATCGCGGCGATTCGATCGGAACCCCGAGCCGCGGCTCGCCGGTAGTTCATGGGGCCCGGGTGAGGATGCGGATCAGTCCGTGATGAACCGGTAGCCGACGCCTGGCTCGGTAAGGATGTGCTTGGGACGTGAGGGGTCCGCCTCGAGCTTGCGCCGGAGCTGCTTCACGAATGTACGCAGGTATTCGGTCTCTTCACCGTACTCGGGGCCCCAGACGGTCTGCAGCAGCTGGCGGTGTGTCAGCACCTTGTTGGCATTGGACGCCATCATGCGAAGCAGGTCGTACTCCGTCCTCGTAAGGTGGACTTCCCTGCCCCCGCGCTTGACGATCCGGGCGCCCATATCGATGGTGACGTCCTCGATCTGCACGACTGCCCCGTTCCGGTCTTCGTTCTTGGATAGCCGGTCCGCGCGCCGCAATGCCGCCCGCACACGCGCGCTGAGCTCGGCCTGGCCGAACGGCTTCGTCAGATAGTCGTCGGCGCCCAGGTCGAGAGCGCGCACCTTCTCCCGTTCCTGGTCGGTGGCGGAAAGGATGATCACCGGCGCCGTGTACCACTCGCGCAGTCGCTGCAGGGCAGCGAAGCCGTCCATCACCGGCATCGCGAGGTCCAGGACGATGACGTTTGGCTGGTGAAGCGACGCCTGGTAGAGCGCCTCCTCGCCGTTCTCGGCGAGCCATACCTCATATCCCTCGGCGGCGAGGTAGCGCGCAAGCAGACGCCTGATCTGCATGTCGTCGTCTACGATCAGAACTCCCGATTTGGTCTTGCGGCGCGTCGTTACCATGCGTCACTTCCTGATGCCAGGTCAGGGCCTGAATTCATGCCGCGTGCACTGGAAGAGTAAACCAGAATGTCGAACCCTCCCGGGGGGCTGATCGCACGCCAATCCGGCCTCCGTGCGCGGTGACGATCGCCTTGCAGATCGCAAGGCCGAGGCCAGCGCCCCTGCCCTTCCGCCCGGCGGAGGTGATCCGGAAGAACTTGTCGAACAGATTGCCGATCTCGTTCGCCGGTATCCCAATGCCCCGGTCCTCTACTTCGACAACGATCTCGCTGGCATCATCCGACGGGCGCGCTGTCAGGGTTACCTCATCTTCAGAGTACTTGATGGCGTTGCTCAACAGGTTGTCGAGCACGCGCCCGATCTGAAGCGGGTCGGCGTAGATCGTCGAAAGCGTGATAGGGACGTGCGATCTGACGTCGCGGTCCGAAGCCAGACGCGAGCGCCTGAGCCGCCGGAGGGCATCATGGGCGATATCGGCGAGGTGGCATTCCTCTCTTCCGAGTGGGTACGCACCCGCTTCGATACGCGACATGTCCAGGAGGTTGCCGACCAGCTCGATCATCTGGTCGGCTTCCTCATCCATCGCCTGCAGCGTCTCCTTGAGCTCTGCGGTATCCCCCGCGCTGGCCGCGGCTTCTGCAGCGAGGCCCTTCAGCGTGGCCAGGGGCGTGCGAAGGTCGTGCGTGATCATCGACAGGAAGTCGGACTTGACCTGTTCCGCTGCTTTGAGCGGGGTGATGTCCTGAAAGATCGCGATCCCCGCGATTACCTTCCCATCCTCGTCGGTGACCGGCGCTGCGTGGATCAACAAGGGGGTCTTCCGGTTCCGGGATCGCTCGAAGATGATCTCCTCCCCGCGCACGATCTCGCCGGTCCGCATAGCCCTATATATCGGCAGTTCCTCCGGTGCGATCACCGACCCGTCCGGGTGGCGGTATACGAAGTGCGGGTGAATCGAAGCGCGCTTCATTCCCCGGTCGACGGGGACCCCGAATAACTTCGATACCTCCTCGTTCACGAGTATGATTTCGTCCGTCGCGGCATCGATGGCCACCACCCCCGCTGGCGTAGCCGCCGCGAACGCTTCCAGCCTTCGCCTGGCAGCTTCCGCTTCATGACGGAGCCGCTGCTCCCGCGCGTAGAGGCGCCGGTTTTCGAGCGCCGCCGCGACGTACTGGGCAACTGTTTCGACCAGTTTCTGATCGTCAACCGTAAATGGCGGCCGGCCCGGCCGGTTGGTCAGATACAGGTTCGCCAGGTGGACACCGTCGCGCTGAACTGCCACCCCAAGGAGCGACTCCATTTGCGGATGCCCGGGAGGGAAACCGACCGAGCGCGGGTGGGATGAGATGCGCCCTACGCGGACCGCTGTAGTCTCGGTACCCATCAGGCCGAGGATGCCCTTTCCCGTCGGTGGTGGTCCCATTTTCGCCACGACTTCCTGCGAAAGGCCTGACACGAACATCCGCTCGATCTTGCCTTCGGCGTTGATAACGGTTATCGCGGCGTAATCCGCGTTCACCAGGATCCGGGTCAGGTACGGCAGCGAGGCCAGCGCACGGTCGGCCTCCGTCACGCCAGGGGGAAGATCGGGGTCCCCCTTCAGCGCGGCGAAGACTTCAGCCTTCCTCGGAGATTCGCTCAGGACCAGCACAGACTGAAGCGAATAGAGGTCACGCCCGCGGACAGATCTGCCAGCGGGCCTCAGGATCCCCGTTTTCACCGCCTGCGTTAGCCTGGCACGGCTGATGCCGGTACGCTGCGCCGCCCGCGAGAGGGAGACCAGTTCGGAACGATCGGACTGCTGCTTTCTTCCCGGCACGAACTTCCCACGCCGCAGGTCTGTGCCGTTTGGCCATTTTCAACCTGCCCCCAAGTGGCATTTTATCGTTCGTGAACGGCGGTATCTGGGCGGCCGTCAGGCAGCGCCATCCGGGCGAATGACCAGGGTCGGGACTGGCGCGGTACGTATCAGGCCGTCCGCCACGCTGCCCAGCACCCATCGCGTCACGCCGCTGAGGCCTCTGGTCGTGATCGCGACCATCGAGTTCGGCCGCTCTTCGCAGAGAGTGATGATGTGGGCCCGAGGGCTTCCCCGGGCGACCATCGTCTTGACCGTGTACCCCTTCGAAATAAGCCCGGACTTGATCGCCTCAACGTAGTGGCGCGCGTCTTCGAGAAGCTCGTCCAGCGTATGTGCCTGGTAGGCCGCCGGAGAGCCACCTGGCTCACCTGGGTCCGCGCCGGTTATGAAGGGGACGGACCGTACGAGGACTATCCCCGACCTGTATGCCTTCGCAAACATCTCGGCGTGCGGCAGCGCCACCGCGGCCCTTTCCGAACCGTCCAGCGGAACGATTACGTCAGTCACCGGCGGCAACTGATTGCCGAAAGGCACCGCCATGTCTGGGCGCATGACGAACACCGGTACGCGTGAGCCCCGGATCACGCGGTCCGTAATGCTGCCCAGCAGCCCTCGTACAACGCCCGATCGGCCGCGCGTCGTCATCGCGATGAGATCGATGCCTTCGACCTCCGAAGTCTTGAGTATCTGTCCGGCCGCGTCGCCGAACTCCACCGACGTTTTCACAACATTGGGGATCGATATCCCGGCAGCGACCTTCTTGAGATACTCCCCGACCCTGTGCGCCGGGCGATCAAGTACCGCCACCCCGCCGTTTGCCCGCCCGCGGTTCACGGAGGGAGACATTCTCCGTGCGGCATCAGGGTCCATCGCCTCGGGACGGTCCAGTACGAAGAGAAGAAGGAGCGAGGCCGAGAACCGTTCCGCAAGGTCTGCCGCGCTCGCGACGCTGTGTTCGGCAAGTGCCGAGCCGTCGAGCGGAACCAGTATCCGCTTGTACATCCGGGAGTCCCTTCAGACGTGATCATTGACAGCATCTCGAAAGAACCGTGATGACGCCGTGAACTCCACCACGTGTCCCGTGAGGAACCCATGAGGATTTGCTCCTGGATGGGCGAGCCTCTCATGAGGACCGCGAGACGGCCGATGATAAGCTAGGCGTACATACATTCGAACGTCTGAATGCTTGGAGGTCTGGATGCCCAGACGGATGACCATCATCTTTGATGATGAGGATTTATACCGCGCCTTGAAGGTCGAGTCAGCGCGCAAGGGACGCTACGCCAAGGACATCATTGCCGAGGCCCTGCGTGAGTGGCTCGAATCGAAAGAGGAGGCCGAACTAGAGGCCGATCTCGATGAGGCGCGACGGGAGTGGGAACGCTCCGGCGGCGTTGAGGCGAAAAAATTCTTTCGGGATCTGGACAGGCGATAGACCGCGTATCCCATGCAGTACCGGGTCGAGCTCGCGCCTTCAGCGCAGCGGGACATCCGTCGACTTTCTGAGGACGCTCGTCGCCTGCTTGAGCGACCGATCCTTGCCCTGGGCCAGAATCCGAGGAGTGTTAGCGCCCGCAAACTTCGTGGCCAGGAACGGGCATGGCGCCTGAGGGTCGGGCCGTTTCGCATCATTTACGACATTTACGACGATCGATCGCTTGTGGTCGTCCTGAAGGTCGTACGCCGCGGCGAATCCACCTATCGCCGCATTTGACAGGTTAAAAATAACCCTGCATGAGGCGGTCCACCCAGGCGGGAACGACTGGCCGTTCGATGCGGTCGAACGCCGGGAAGTACGGCTTGATGTCGAGCAACGGAGTGCCGTCGATCGCGTCCAGGCCGCGCACGGTCACGATGTTGCCTTTAACGGCTTCGATCCTCACCGCGGATGTGCCGATCGGGTTGGGCCGGTGACGGGCGCGCTGAGCGAAGATGCCAACGTCTGGCATATCGCGGCGGCTGTCCGGCCTGGTAACGAGATCGGTGTTCGGATCAAAGAACGCCTGGTGCATCAGGAACACGACCTGGACGTGAGAAAAGTCATCGATCCCGTTCAGGCCGCGTGCGAATCGGGGCTCCAGCACGAGGTCTGACACCACGTTCGCCCATCCGGATTCAATCGGTTCTTTGACCGGCGAGCGGACCGTTCCGATCTCTTCGAGTCGCAGGATCGCCATTTCGCCCTCACCCTGGGCGGGTTAGAAACCGCCCTTGCCTCACTCCTCAGCCGATAAATCATTTCGCCCCGCCGGGAACAAGAGCCTGCCGCTTCGTCAAGCTCGGCGCGGCGCCTGAGCCAGCTTGCCGCTTCGTCAGGCTCAGCGCGGCGCCTGAGCGGAGTCGATGGAAAGGGTGGCCGCAGGCCGGAAGAGGGCGTGACTTACTCCGCCCTCACCCTCAGCCCTCTCCCGGCGGGAGAGGGCTTCAATAACCGGTGCGGAGTTTAGCGCCTGCCGCTTGCCCTGGCGCCCGCACGCCGGCCCGAAACCGGCTCGACGCCTCCCCTGGTCCGCCACCAGTAAGGCAGCGCTCTTGGATCGTCGGCATCGACCAGGTGACGCTCGACTTCCTCCCTGACGAGCTCGATGCCAAGCCCTGGCCTGCTATTAGGGTAGATTGCGCCATTTCTGATCTCGAACATCGGTGTGATGAGCTGCGCAAACGTATCGAACCAGGTGTGCACGCATTCCTGGCGGTAGAGGTTCGGCATGCTCATGCAGACCTGGAACCCGGCCGCGATGGAAATCGGACCCAGTGCGTCGTGCGGGCTAACGCGAATGTAGTGCGGCTCCGCAAGCGCGGCTATGCGCCGTAATTCGCTGATCCCGCCGCACCACGCCACGTCCGGCATGATGTAGTCAACGAGCCGTTCCCTCAGGATCTGCGTGTAATCCCAGCGTGTGAAATGACGCTCGCCGATGCAGAGAGGAACGCGTGCGTTCTCCCTCACCTGCTTCAGGGCGTCGTTGCTCTCGACGTGGACCGGCTCTTCGAACCAGATCAGGTCGATGTGCTCCAGGGCGTTAGCGCCAGCGATAGCACTGGCGACATCGAAACGCGCGTGTGCGTCGACTAGCAATTCATAGTTGGGCCCAACCGCGTCGCGCAGCGCCTCCATCCAGTCGACAGCCTCGGCGACCGCCTGCGGCGACAACCTCTCGACAAGCTGCGCTCCCCGGTGGTACGAGTTCCGGTCCCACTGCCACTTGAACGGATCCGTCTTGATAGCCTGATAGCCGCCTGCCTTCGTCTTCCTGGCCGCGGCAACCATGTCGTCGATCTTCGCGCCCGCGGCCTGGTCGGGTACGTGCGTATAGAGCGGGACCGAGTCCCGCACCGGTCCGCCCAGCAAGTCGTAGATCGGGACCCCCAACACCTTCCCCTTGATGTCCCAGAGCGCTATGTCGATCGCGCTGATCAGATGCGAAACATAGCCGCGGCCGTTGAGGTCGCTGTAGGCGTGGAATAGCCGTTGCCAGATTTCCTCGATGTGGGAAGGGTCAGCGCCCACGACGAGCGGCTTGATCGCTTCCAACCCGCGAACGAGGTGCGGGTTGGAGAGATAGTCGGTGCACTCCCCCAACCCTGTGACGCCCTCGTCGGTCTCGACCTCGACGAATAGCC
>JACQUF010000178.1 GCA_016210435.1 Chloroflexota bacterium | reverse complement strand
TCGGCCCTCATCCGGCCTCCAGCCAGATCCCTCGCTTCCGCCCGGGACAGGCCCTTCTCCCCTTCGGGGCGAGGGGAACGCCTGGCGCCGCTTTCATACCCGCTGGCGAGGGCAGAGCGCCAGGCCTCGGCCCGCTGGCGGATCTGCTCAGGGGCAGCCGACAGCATCTTCCAGACCGGGAGCTCCTCGGTTGCTGTACCGCGCACATAGGCAGCGACGGTGGCCGACAGAGCCGCGAGCGTCACCTTTTCAACCCGGACTGCTCGCGCAAGCGGGTTCTTCGCGAGCCTGCCGATCAGTTCTCGGGCGCCAACGACAATCCCTGCCTGCGGGCCGCCCAGTAACTTGTCGCCCGAGAAGAACGCGAGGTCAGCCCCCTGGCGAACGCTGTCCTGGACCATCGGCTCCCTCGGCAACCCGAACCTGGAGGTGTCCAGCAGCGCGCCGCTGCCAAGGTCATGAAACAGCACCAGGCCCCGGCCTCGTGCGAGGGCGGCAAGAGCTTCCATGTCAGCAGAGTGGGTGAAGCCGCGGATAGCGAAATTGCTCTGGTGGACCTTCAAGAGGACCGCGGTCTCTGCATTGATCGCCGCCTCGTAATCCGCGACATACGTGCGGTTCGTCGTGCCGACCTCGACCAGCCGCGCGCCGGACTGGGCAAGCACGTCGGGAATCCTGAAACCGCCGCCTATTTCGACGGCCTCGCCGCGGGAAACGATTACCTCCCTCCCCCGGGCGAACTCGCCTAGGCCGAGCAGGACCGCCGCGGCGTTGTTATTCACGACGAGTCCCGCTTCCGCGCCCGTCGCCTGAGCAAGCAGCCCTGAGATATGTGCCTGGCGTGAGCCACGACGACCGGTGTCCAGATCCATTTCGAGGTCGGTGTACCCGGCGGCGACCGCGGATGCTGCCTGGACCGCAGCCAGGCTCAGTGGGGCGCGGCCGAGATTCGTGTGGAGCACGACGCCGGTGGCGTTGATCACACGGCGAGGCCACGGCGACAGCGAGCGGCCGGCCCGGGTAATCACCGCCTCGATCAGGACATCCAGTCCCGGTGCGGGATCCCCGGCTTTGATGCGTTCGCGCGCGGCCTCCAGTTCCTTTCGCACGAGTTCGGCAACCGCGGCGTGAGAGTGGAGCGCCGCGAGGCCCGAGACGCGCGGGGTCTCCAGCACCTTCTCGACGCTGGGAAGCGAGCGGTACCGGGAACTCATTCTCTATAGGTCTCCCCAGAACCGGTGTCACCCGCGGCGCGGAGCGTCCTCAGTGGTCCCGACGAATCGGGGCTTCTCACCGAGAACAGATCCTTCATCCCCCTGAGGCGGATTCAGGATGACAAAGCGATATTAGTTCAGATGAGAGGCGACGTTCGTTTGGGATGACACAGGACATTCGTTTAGGAGGAGAATCCGATCATGAAAGCCGCGACCGGTGACGGCCATCCTAGCATGTGGTTACCTCTGGGCCGAATCTTCCGACGGCATGGCGCGACGAGATTCGTCATTGACCCTCCAGACCGCCGAAAGCTACAATTACCCTTTGGCGTTTCAGGTCACGCCAAATCATGCAGGTTATCGGTCTCACGGGCGGAATTGGCTCCGGGAAGAGCGAAGCCGCGCGGACCCTCGAGCGGCTGGGGGCCAGCGTGGTCAGCGCCGACCTGGCCGGCCACGCGGCGTATCGACGCGGAAGCCGGGCCTGGCGTGAGATCGTCCAGAGTTTCGGCGAAAGCGTGATCGGGACCGATGGCGAAATCGACCGCAAGCTCCTGGGCGCCATCGTGTTTTCGGATCGGAAACGGCTCGAGCGGCTCAATGCAATTGTCTGGCCGGAGATCCGGAAGTCGCTAGCGGAGCGAATCGCGTTGGCCCGCCGGGGGGGCGAGGCGGAGGTCCTCGTGATAGAAGCGGCAGTCCTCCTGGAGGCGGGGTGGGACGATCTGGTCGATGAAGTGTGGGTTATCGACGCCCCTGAATCCGCGCTCCTCGAGCGGCTGGTTGAAAAGGGCCTCTCACCGGAACAGGCGCGGGCCAGGCTGAAAGCGCAACTTCCTTCAAGGGAACGGCTCACGCGGGCCGCCGTGGTGATTCGCAACGATCGGGACCTGGAGGCACTGGAGCGAGCCGTCCGCAAGGCGTGGGATGGCCGGATCAAGGCAAAGGCATAGGTAGGGTAATGGCGCAAGCCCAGCAGGCAGCTAAGTACCGGGAATACCGGGTCGAAGAGTATGTGATCGCCCGCGAGCCGTTCTACGTCCCGCAGGGCGACGAGATCGGGATCTTCACCGCAGCTTACAAGCAGCGGATCCCGGTGCTCCTCAAGGGGCCGACCGGGGTCGGCAAGACCAGATTTGTCGAGTACATGGCCTGGAAGCTCGGGCAGTCCGAGTCCAAGGGGAAGGGCAACGGGGCCCGCCCGGGCATCCCGCTCGTGACGGTTGCCTGTCACGAGGATCTCACCGCGTCAGACCTTGTCGGGCGTTACCTGCTCGACGTCGAAGGGACTCGCTGGATCGACGGCCCGCTCACTCGGGCGGTCAAGGCAGGCGGGATCTGCTACCTGGACGAGATCGTGGAGGCCCGGAAGGACACCACGGTCATCATTCACCCGTTGACCGACCACCGCCGCGTGCTCACGATCGACAAGCTCGGCCAGATCCTGGAAGCGGACCCTGGCTTCCTGATGGTGATCTCATACAACCCCGGATACCAGACCGCGCTGAAGGACCTGAAGCACAGCACTCGACAGCGGTTCGTTGCTCTCGAATTCAACTTCCCGAAGGCGGAAATCGAGGCGAAGATCATCGCCCACGAGGCGGAGGTCGACGAGGACACCGCCTGGCAGCTGGCCAAGCTGGGGGAGAAAGTCCGCAATCTTGGCGACTACGGGCTTGGAG
>JACQUF010000016.1 GCA_016210435.1 Chloroflexota bacterium | reverse complement strand
GTGAGAACCTGACCCACCCTTCCCACGAGTTCTGGGCTGAGGACCTTCAGGTTCCCGCCGCGATCGGAGGAATGGAACCCGGAATCCATGGCTATCGACAGGTGACCGATGCGTACCTCCTGGCGGTGGCCAGCCGCTACGGCGGAGTGCTGGCAACGTTCGACCGCGGCCTGCGAGCGCTGGCAGGCGAGAGGCTCGGACCGGCTCTGGAAATCGTACCTACGAGGTGAGACGCAGGAACCCGGCGCCGCCCCTGGGGCAAGCGCCCTGCAGCTAGCGCTACCCAGTTCGCGCACAATCTTTCCCGACGCTTCCTCCTCCTACCGTCGCGGTCTCAGGTAGCCCTACAGGCTAATCTCTCCCGTTTGACACCCAGGCCGCTTCGCTTCAAGAATTAGCGGCCCTGACGGGGATTGGGGGGCGGCCGGACGATGGCGGGCGCTCGCTTCTCTACGCGTGATGCATTCACGCTTGCGCTTCGCTTCGCCCCCCAAACAGCGCTGGTTATGCTCGCGCTGACGACTCGCCTCACCTTGATGAGTCGCTCTCTTGACGAAGTCGACGTCGCTAATTTCGTCAACGGCCTCATCAACGGATTCGATATCCCGGCACTGCGTCCGCATCCTCCCGGATATCCCGTGTACATGCTTGCAGGGATGGCGATTAACCGGGCGCTCGGCGATCCCCTGCTAAGCCTCACGACTCTCAGCGCGGTGTCGGGATCGCTAGCGGTTATCCCCTTCTATTCGATCGTGCGCTCAACCGTCGGACGACGGTGGGCCTTCTGGTCGTGTCTCTTCCTGATCATGAACCCGCTCTACTGGGCATTTAGCGAATCCGCCCTTTCGGATATTCCTTCAGCCGCGCTGTCCATCGTCCTCGCGTATGCGTCTCTTCGTGGCGTCACAAGCAGGAGCCATCTGTTTCTGAGTGCCGCGGTCGCTTCCCTCGCGATAGGCGTCCGCTTAGGAAACATCCCGCTCCTCAGCCTGCCGGGCCTCACTCTGGTCCATGTGCTGATCCGCGAGCGGAGGGCCGGCCTGGCAGCTCTCGACATGTGGGTTCGTATTTTCGTGGCCGTCACGGGCATCTGGTTCGTCTACATGGTCTTCTGGGGGAGCGACGGCACGGCGGATTATCTCGCCGCGTTTCGGAAGCAGTGGGCGACCGCGGTCACGGTATATGACATTCGTTCGGTTGCCGAACCCAGGCTCTTGAACGGTCTGATCAGGATCGAGCGGTTCTTCGTCGGCTATTACTTCACGTATCCCTGGCTGGGCCTCGACGAGCGAAGCCGGTTCGGAGCCTGGCTTTCCCTTCCATGGATCACCGGCTTCTCTCTGTTCCTTGCCGCGTTCAGGTCCAAGGATTTCAAACACCAGATAGTCGCGATCTGGATTGGTTCGATCGCGTACACCGCGATAACGATCCACTTCCTCCCCAGATACGGCCTGCCCCACCTCCCGGCGTATGTAGCCTGCGCGGTCATCGGATTCAAGTTCTTCGTCACCGAACTGCCACGCGTTCGGAGGGCCCCCGAAGGGTTCCTCTTCATTGCGCTGTCGGTCACGTTGTTCCTGTATTCCGTCAAATCTCAACCCCCGATTGCCACCTTCGAGATGTCGCCCCCGGAAGGCAGCACAATCGGTGGCGTGCTCTTCCTGCTGGGGCTGGGATGTGCGCTGGTCGCGAGGGCCCTCATCCATCGAGACAGGCGGATCACGGCCATTCGGAACGATTCGAAGCTCGCGGAGCTGAAGCGGCGGGCTCTCGCGGCGGGCTTGATCATGACCGCGCTTGCGGCTCTCACCGCGGTTGTCGGTTACAGCCGCGTCGCCGTCCTTCACGCTTCGATGAGTCCGTCGCAGCAGCTTGTTGAATACGTGCGAGATAACTTCGACCGCAAGGCGCTTGTAGTTTGCTGGGACCCGGTTACCCACAGCACGTTCGAAATCCTGATGCCTGGGTTACTTCCAGTTGGGTATCAGTCACTCGACGAGTTGAGGTCGTCCATCACCGGAACTCGAACTCTCGTCGCGACGGACCAGTGCGTTCGATATGGGGCCGTCAGCAAGGTCGTCAATCTGAAACTGGTCCGCACATTTGAAGGCAACAGCCCGGCCTGGTCCAAAGCTCCCGTACTCAGGCTCTATGCCTCGGCCAACCGTTCCGAAGTTGGCTCCCCCGGACCACGGGACTGAAATGCTTCCGGTCAGCCAGTCGTCGTTCGCCGGAATTGGTCGGGAGTCTCCCACGGGCCTCCGCCTGAGACAGATCGGCGTGTGGAGCTTCGCCGCGGGCGTGGCCGCGTCTTCATTCACCTTCCACCGGGTTCTCAGCCGCGACCTATCTGAGAACTTTTACCCGGAGTTCGCAGGGGTCGCTGTGTACCTCTCCGACGTGATGTGGATCGCAGGACTCTGCGCCTGGGGTATGGGACGGCTCATGGCGCGGAACGCCTCGCTGACCGTCGGCCCGAGGCCTGTATTCACAGCATTGACGGTCCTGACGGTTCTGTCATTCGCAAGTATTTCCTGGGCCATCAACCCCGGTCAGGCCGCCGTGACGTCATTCAGACGCGTGCTGCTCCTCCTTGGGTATATCGCGATCGCAAACGAATCGCGCGGCATGCTGATTCCGCTGGTTTTGCTGACCGCGGCCGCAGGTTTGCTTCATACCGTGGCGGCGTTTGGGCAAGTTGCGACCGGTGGGCCGCTGGACGTCCAGTGGATCGGTGAGTTGCGGCCTGGCTGGGAAGGCTATGGAGGAATAGGACGCCCTGAAGGCTACGGCCTTGGCTTCAATCCCAATCCAGTAGGAGCCGCCATTGCCATCCCGTTCGTAGCGATCCTTGCGGGATACCTGATCTCCGATTCGTCTCGCAACGCAGGGGCGGGCCTCTTGCTGCTGGCGGTCTGTCTGGCGGCGGGCATGCTGGTAACCGTGGCGCGTGGCGCGATTCTCGGCTCGATGATCGGTCTCGCGGCAGTGTTCGCAGTCACCTTGAGAAGCGATTGGAAACGAGCCCTGTTGAACGTCAAGAGGGGGATCCCGACCGCGCTTCTGGTTGTCATCGCATTCTGTGCCCTGGCATTGATACTCGGTCTTTCACCGGGACGATGGCGCTTCGCTCCCAGTTCGCTGAGCAGCGCGGCGGTGATCCAATCCGCATCCTCGCGGTCTCAAGACCTGGGCGTAGCGAAGATTGTTCGCGAATCGCACTCGCGGTTGGGCGTTGGCGCCGGCAACTACCCGCTGGCGGTGAAAATGAAATGGTTTCCGTCAGCCTGGTCGCAGAGGGTTGTTCCGGTTCATAACGTTGGCGTCCTGCTATGGTCCGAGCTCGGGATCGTTGGCCTCGCTTGCTGGATCGCGCTGATCCTGGCCGTGGCCCTAGAAATCGGCCGTCGCCTGGTGCGACCGCAGCATGGATCTCGTGCCGATTCACTGATCTGGACCGCGCCAACACTCATGGTGCTCGCAGTCTCGTTTTTCGACTTCACACCGTGGGCGACTCAGGACGGCCGGCTCGCCTTCATTGCCGTTCTCGGCGCATGGGCGGGCGCAGTCCGTGCCGAACGTGGCGGCGATTCGCGGACTTGAAATCGACTTCCCGGTCACGGATCTGTCCGTAGTGGTTGACGATCCGCCTTTCAAATGGTGAACTATGCCGGTCTTCGCTCACGACCAGGATGCCGGTAGCGGTTTCGGACGGCAGGATCGCGGTGGCGAATCGCAGGGTGCGGAAAGCACTAGACTTGGTGCGCCGGCGCCCGGCATGGTGGCCGACTCCCCCTCATGTCGGCGGCG
>JACQUF010000185.1 GCA_016210435.1 Chloroflexota bacterium | reverse complement strand
CTTGGGTTCTGGGCGCTTGGCATGCGCGGCATGATGGTCACCACCCAGGGCGAGGACTTCATGCAGCTGGCCGAGGCCAAGGGGCTCCGGGCCAGCCGGATCTTTGCCAAGTACGCAGTCCGCAACGCAATCCTGCCTCAAACGACGGGCCTGGCGCTGTCGCTCGGCCACATCGTGTCCGGGTTCATCCTTGTAGAGGTCGTTTTCTCATACCCCGGTATCGGCGGGCTGCTCGTGCAATCGATCATCCAGAGCGACTTCTTTGTGCTGCAGGGGGTAGTGTTCGGGGTTATCGTCTCGATCGCAGCCGTGACATTCATCCTCGATTTGATCTACCCGATACTTGACCCTCGTATTCGGTACGTGAGGGCGTAGGCCGATGGTTTACAAGTCACCACCAGAGACGCTGACGCAGGCCGCGACCGCCGCGCCTGCCCGGGCTGTGCGGGATGTCGCAGGACGCGGCGCGTGGCGACGGCGCTTGCGCCCGCTCGTCAGGTACGTACGGCGCAATCCCAGCCTCGCGGTCGGTACCGCGATCCTCTGCGCGCTCCTCCTGTTCGTTGCGTTCGGGTATCTCTTCTACGACATGAGCAGAACGAGCCCGCTGTCAGTGCCTGCGAACAGATCGCCGTCTGCCGAATTCCCTCTGGGTAGCGACCGTCAGGGCCGCGACATTCTGGCCCTGATGATCGCCGGCACGCCGCTCACGCTTCGCATCGGCCTGATCGCCGGGGCGGTCGGGGTCGGTATCGGGATGATTCTGGCTTTCGTAGCGGCGTACTACGGTGGCATCGTCGACGGGACGATCAAGTTGCTGGTCGATGTATTGCTGACGATCCCTGGCTTGCTCGTCCTTGTGCTGATCGCGGTGTCGCTTCCCCAGGGCGGCCTCACGGTCGACCAGATGGCGCTTGTGGTCGCCATCCTTGCGTGGTTATGGCCGACCCGCACGATCCGTTCTCAGGTGCTGGTGATGCGCGAACGTGCGTGGGTCGAGATCGCGAGGCTTTCGGGGATGAGCGGGCCGGAGGTCATCGTGAGGGAGATGATCCCGAATCTTCTGCCCTACGTCGCCGCGAGCTTCGTGGGCGCGGTAGCTGCGGCGATCCTGGCGTCGATCGGGCTGGAGGCGCTTGGCCTAGGCCCGTTTGAGTCGCCTACCATCGGCATGACGATTTACTGGAACATCTACTACTCGTCCATCCTGCATGGCCTCTGGTGGTGGCTCATGCCGCCGATCATCTTGATCATCCTCGTCTTCGTGAGCCTCTTCCTCATCTCCGCGGGCCTCGACGAGTGGGCGAACCCGAGGCTGCGAAGGCGGGTATGACCACGTCCGCCCCGCCAAATGCAAGTGCACCCCCAACCCTGACCGTCAAAGACCTCAGGGTGATGTATGACACGCCTGAGGGGCAGGTCAAAGCGGTAAACGGGGTGGATTTCACCCTGCACGCGGGTGAGCGGTTTGCGCTGGTTGGGGAGTCTGGCTGCGGAAAGACTACGCTGGCACTCACCTTGATGCGGCTTCTCAAGCCGCCGGCCAGGATCGACGACGGCAGCGTGATTCTGGGCGATCGCGACATCCTCCAGGTTTCTGAAGATGAAATGCGCCAGGTGCGGTTGAACGAGATCGCCCTCGTCCCGCAGGGCGCAATGAACTCCCTGAACCCGGTCATGCGTGTCGAAGAGCAGATCATCGACGGCATGGTCGATCACGGACTGAACGGGACGAAGGAAGAGTTGCGCCTGCGCGCGATCCACCAGCTCCGCAGCGTCGGCCTGTCCCCAGTGGTCGCCCGCATGTACCCCCATGAACTGAGCGGCGGGATGAAGCAGCGTGTGGCGATGGCCATCGCCACCGCGCTCAGGCCAAAGGTGATCATCGCCGACGAGCCGACGAGCGCGCTCGATGTCGTGGTACAGCGACAGGTCATGACCACGCTCGTCAACTTACAGGCCGAGCTGGGCGCTTCGGTGATTCTGGTCGGCCACGACATGGGCCTGGTGGCCCAGTTCGCAGAGCGTGTCGGCGTCATGTATGCAGG
>JACQUF010000184.1 GCA_016210435.1 Chloroflexota bacterium | reverse complement strand
GGGGCGCCGCATGCGCGGACTATCGTGCACTCAAGCCGCACGGGAATGCCGGTTAGCGATACCTCAGCGCCTCTTCGTTCCGGTAGCCCCACACAGCTGCGATGGTCGCTGCCGCCCCAAACGCGAGTAGCCACGCCCAGCTCGACAGCGGCGGGCCCTCGCCACGCACTACGGCCCACACGACCTCTGCGTAGTGCCGTGTGGGTAGATATCGGGAAATGCCTTGAAGCAGGTCCGGAAGGCTCTCCGGGGGAACCCAGAGCCCGCCGACGTACGAAAGCGGCAGGTATATGACGTTGGCAATTGGAAGGGCGGCACGAGGATCCGCCCAGTAGCCGAGCGCGATGCCAAACATTGCAAACGGGACTGAGCCGACAAGTAGAGAGCCCGTCCACAGGAGCCAGAGACCGGGCTTGAGCGAGGCTTCCGTTATCGCGGAAGCAATGACCACAACGATGGCGACGCCTATCAGGGCGAACACTACCGCGGAGAAGACCTGAGCCATGAACCGCGGGGCTGCGGATCCCGGAAGGGTCCGCAAGTACCTCTCCCAGGGAAACATTCGGTCTGCTGCTATTCCTACGCCGAACTGAAAGAACGCAACTCCAAGCACCGCGAATACCGCAAAACCGGTCAGCGCGGCGTTCGACTCGTCAACGTCGAGTTCGCGATTGACAACGAAAAACATGTAGAACATTGCCGGGAATCCCAGCGTGGGCACGATGAACGCGGGGATCCGCGTCAGCTGTATTACGCGCACCTTGAGATGGGCGCCGGTGACAGCTAGTGTGGATCCGGGACGAGGCACCGGAACGCCTCCTCCAGGCTGATCGTCTGGACAACCAGGTCTGTGAATTCGGCTCTGGCGATTTCCCGTACCGTTTCGTCGGAATCTGCTACGGTCACCACATAGCGGTCACCCTCCCGGACGGCGACGGCACCGCTCTTGAATACAGGAGGGGCCGGCGCGCGGAAGGAGACACGCCTCAGTCCGACCTTCCTTTTGATGCTGTCAGCGGAACCATCGACGACGAGCCGGCCCTTGTTAATGACGACCACTCGTGAGGCAAGCGCTTCGGCTTCCTCCAGGTAATGAGTCGTGAGAAGTATCGTGCCGCCTTCAGCCACGAACCCCGCGAAGATCGACCACAGATTGCGTCGAACGTTCACGTCCAGGCCGGTCGTAGGTTCATCCAGGAACAAGACCCTCGGCCGTCCCGTGAACGCAAGAGCGACCGCGAGCAGACGGTGTTGGCCTCCGCTCAGCCCGCCTACCTGTCTGCGAGCCACTCCGGAAAGGTTGAATTTCTGGAGCAGTTCCTGGGCCGGTAGTGGATTAGCGAAGTAGCTCCTCACAAGATCGGTGACTTCGTAGACCCGGAGTTGGGCCGGGACTCCAAGGTGCTGGAGCACGACTCCAACATCGCGCCGCGACCGGGGATCCCGCGGGTCCGATCCGAAGAGCGAAGCTGAGCCGGAGTCAGGCCGCCGAAGACCCAATAGCAGGTTCAACGCGGTCGTCTTGCCCGCACCGTTCGGTCCCAGCAGGGCCACGAATTCCCCCTCGGCAAGGGCCAGATCGAGGGAATCGAGCGCCTGTACATCTCCGAGGCGCTTGGACACCCGGAAAAGTGCGGCCACCGGCCTTCTGCTCACCGCGATCCACCGCGGGCGCGTTCACGCTTTATCACCGTAACGGCGAAGTAGTTGTAGGCGATGTGCGCCGCGATCGCGGACGCTAGGGTCCCCGTGGCCACCGTGACGCCTGCGAACGCGGCGCCTGTGACCAGGTGGACGATCAGCCCCTTGGCACCCTGGTTTCCAAAGTGGACCAGAGAGAACCCAATGACGCTCACGGCCAACGCGACGGCGACCGGGACATACGAGCGAAGAACCTGGAAAGCCAGCCCGCGCCAGACAAGCTCCTCAGCGATCGGAATCAGAAGGACTTGATCGATCCAGCTTCCTGTCGAATACGAATGCCTGGCTCGTGGTCCGCTGCGGGGCAGGACCGCCAACACGAAGTAGAGAATTCCGCCCGCGACCAATCCCATCGCGGTTCCCGCCACGACGGCCTGGAAGTCGCCCCAGACACGCCAGGGAAGGATTCCAATCAGGGCGAGTGGCAGGCCGGCTGTCACCCACCGCCGGATGGTTCTATCCAACCGAAGCGGCATAGATCGTCGACTCGTCAACCCCGTTTATCCCCAGAACCTCGTCGATCTCCGAATCAAAGTAGCCGCCTATGGGCGTCGCATGCGCCCCGAGGCACGCCGCCATCAGCAGAAAGTTCTGCATCGCATGACCCGCTTCAAGCAGAACGAAGCGGTATGCCCTGAGTCCGTATTTCTCGCGGCTTCTTGCGAACAGGGCGGTTACGAGCACGACGGCTGCAGTTCGCCGCACGAGATCCGGCGAGAGCACGGCGCTTTCCAGATGGACGAGGGAATCCGCGCCGGCGCACGGTTCCAGGAGGTGATCCAGAGGGTCGTAGTGGTAGATACCCGCGCCGACGCCTGCGATGTCCCTGGCCGCTACGTACCAGTCGAGCGGGTACAGGCCTCCCGCGGATGGCGCCGTCCGCCTGCGGTGCACGTTGCCGTTCCCCTCGGTGACGCCATACCCGGCATAGAGGAGAGTTGCCACCGTCGCGAGGTCGACCGAAGCGCTGGTCCTGGGAGGACTGCTTCTTCGCGCATTGAGGGCGTGGAGCAACGGCACCGGCGGCGCCTCCGGTTTGGGCAGGCGGACGCCCGGGACATGGGGATGCGATTTGACCGGCATCCGGCGGACGTGACCTCCAAGGTCGGCGCCGCCAGCCGTGTACCTGAGCCGTTCCATGGATCCCCGGTAGTATTTCGAAGCCTCCTGATAGATCTCGGCCGGATCGTTCCTGTCTGCCAGGTCGCAGCCGAGCCGTGGTACAGGAGATTTCTCGTTCATGGAAACGGATGCGGGTACGGGTTCAAGTCTTCGATTTGAAGCGTCCTGGAGGCCAGGCCAGGTTTTTCTCTCGCCGAGTACAGTCGCGGTCCCCCGAGATATCTGGTCCCGTAAGAAACATCGAGCTTGCAAAGCTCCGGGCTGATGACCCTGGCCACTGAGAACCCTGCCTCCCTGACATCCGGCGCGGTGACATCGATCGCGACCGCACATATTTCCGACGCGCGCAACTCATTTGCTATGTAGTCGATGGCCTCGCGTGGCGACATCACAGGCAGTGATGGAATCTCTGCGATTGTTCTGACGATCGGCGAACCCCAAAGGAATTCGAGATGTCTCAGGTTCGCGGGGTTCGAATAGAACCGCACGTGGTCCTCGAGGCTGCGGACGTCAGCGGGCGCGGACAGCAGGTCCTGTCGGGTTCGTCGAAGCTGAACCGCCCAGGTCCGGGTGTGGTAGGCCTCGGTGACAGCTTTCAGCCAGGCTGTCCTCGGTTCAAGCGCACATGCCGAGCCGAAAGCGGCGGTGGCCGTCGTCGGATCCTCATCGGTCACCATGGCGAGGACCGTCGGGACCCGGTGGATTGCACTCAGATCGAAGGCAACGTGCCGGACGCCGTAGACCCGGAAGTATGCCGCCTCGAGGCGGGAGAGCACCGGGTCATCGCTGATCTCGATCCTCGGCGGGGCCATCCGGCAATACCAGACCAGCATGTCGGCGTCCCTTTCGAGGACTTCCAGCAGGGCTTTCAACACCGCCTTGTCATGAGTCTGCTCACACGCGAGCCCGCTGCTGGTGCTGTAGGAGACCCGCGTTTCGAGATCGCCAGGGTCATGGTGGAGGTACACGAGCTGGCTGGGGAGCCACGTGATCGCACCGGTGGCAAGATCGATGCCCTGCGTCCACGCGACCCTCGTCGACTCGTTAAACGGCACGTACGGAAAGCCCGGGTCCGCGTACTGCGCGTCGTGAAAGAGCGCGAACCTCAATGGCCGGGCGGCTGGCCCGCGTAGTTCGCGGTAGCTGGCAAGCACCCGGCTCCCCGGCGGCACCCATTTGGCGGAATAACGTTCCAGAACCTCGCCAATCGCCGACTGCACGGCAGGCAGGTGCGCAGTGTTTGCCCCTCCTCCAACAACCGTTGACCCGCCGCCAAGGACCTCCGCTATTTCGCCGGTCTCGGCGCTGATTACATGAAGCCGCGCGTTTTCCGCGGTGTGCCTGCTTTCGGAAAGCGTCCTTACGATGCCAAGGCACGGCGACACCACCTGTTCCAGTCCGATACGGGAGGTACCCACAGCTATGTGCCTCCAGCCTGCCCGCGCGAATCCCATGGACTGACGATGCTTCCCGGCGCAGGCGCCGGCCAGTCCGGTCCGCATTTGGGACACCGGGGCACCCGGTACACCCTGTGGGAAGCGAGCGACATCGTGGGGTTGAGCTGAAACGTGTATGCCCAGCCGGGCAACTGACCGTGATCCGACGCGAACCAACGGAGGAGAAGCAGCGCCGCCATCCCGGCTACCGTCCGGTCGAGCGACACCGCCGATGGAAACGTGGCCGGAGTGGCTTCGAGCAGCCTGTGCGATTTGGGGAACTCCGAATTCGACAACCGTCTTAGCCGGAAACACTCATAGCAACAGGTCTGGCCGGGCAGGTACAGCGGTCCGATCACGCTGGTGTCTCCATCGAAGGGCAGGATCTGCATCCAGGGAAGCCCGAGCCGGAGGCATTTCTCGTTGATTCGTCCCAGCAGAGCAGGCTGTCCGGGATCCGGGCATGCGATTACGAGGCTGGACCCGGCGGGCGGCAGGTGGTCGGACGCGGGCTCGACGCGCTCGACCCGGACTCCGGCTTCGGCGAGCAACGTGCCGAGTTCGTCCGCTGTGGGAGACCCGCCGAGGACACCGAGCCTCGCTTCCGCAAGGGAGGACGCGATTTCGTCGGGACTTACGGAAATGCCAAGAGCGGCGATTAGGAACTGGATGGAAGGATTTTCGGTACCTTTAGCAGTCACCTCAGTTCCGTCCATGAGCAACTCACGCGCATTAAGGAGCCGAATCGCAATACCGATGCTGGGACGCTCCGCGTCGCCGAACAGAGAATCGATCTCCTCGCTTGTCCGCCTGCCATCGAGGAGAGGCAGCAGCCGGACGAACAGATCACTGACGCCGTCACCCCGTACGACGACGAGTGAACGGCCATACTGGAACGTTACCGAGTCTCTCTGGTGGACGACGCGGTACCACGGTTTCATTAGCGGCCGGACCGGCAATGGACCGGCCCGGCCGGCGTCTGGAGCTGTCACCACGTTGTGTGACTACTCGATGGTCACGTCTCCGTCCCAGCAGCAACAGCAGCAGCACCAATAGGTGGCGCCGCCGCCGCCGCCGCCGGAATCGGGATCAGACGTCGAACTAGCGGGCAGAGCCCAGGTGGAAGGGGCAGAACCTTCCTCGAATGCGACAAGCGATGGCTCGGCAGAAGCTTTTATGGACATCGGATGCCTCCTGAATATTGCGACGGCCGGCCCGAATGCATACGGCCGCGAAAGAGCAACTGGGGCAAGCGCGCTTTTCAGGCTGGATTGCGGAGGACTGCGACCGATTCGGGCGTGATGCGAGCCTAGATATCGGGGAAGGGAGGCGCAATAGCGGAACAGCCACCCGCAGGCTAGGTAGAAGTCCGATCTACGGTGGAAGCTCCCCGCGGAAGCTCAACTGAGAAAGCCGTGCGTGCCGCCCGTTTCAGCTCGCTGGGCGGAACCTCTCAAGTCCCGCCACGTCCATTACGACGCCCAGGCCGGGCCGGTCCGGGAG
>JACQUF010000175.1 GCA_016210435.1 Chloroflexota bacterium | reverse complement strand
TGATGATCCGCCACCGTTCCATGCGGTCGGACAGGGTCCCGGCGAATAGCGACAGGCAGATGATCGCGATTCCTGGCATCGCATTGACGAGCCCGGAATAGAGCGCCGATTCAGTCTGCTCGAGCACGAGCCATGCCTGGGCCATTTGCCGTACCTGGAAACCGGCGAAGGTCATCGCGTTGCCGATAAGCAACCACCGGTAGTCCACCAGGCGCAGGATGCTCAAGGATTCGCGCAGCCGCGGACGCGCCACAACGGCAGCCGGCGCCTGTGTTGGCGATGTCGCAGGGGCGCTGGAGGCCGCGGGAGCTGCTCGCGTGGTCGCCATGGCCGCCGACGCGCCGCTAATCGCGGCGGGGGTCGACGCTCCATCTCGGAATTGCTGTTGGTTCAAGGGAGAGATTCGCCTGCCCGACGATGCGGACCGGGCTACCTGACGCGCCGTTCGGAGTCAAAAACCGCAACCGTCCAAGGTTACCGCAGTCGGATCGGGCATCCCTGCTACCAGAACAAAGACTCAGTCTGGAAATCGTTCTAATCGAACGACGGCCCAGGGAAATGGCCTTCCGATATCTCGCCCGTGGGGATTGGGCAGCGCCACCGTCACGTTGCCTCGGACCATGAATTGGTGACGGCCGCCGGCGAGAGGACCTTCAAAGCCGGATGCTCTTAGAAACTTCACGAGATCGGAGCGGCTGATGGGGCCAATTGTTGGCATCAGGACACAGGCTTGAAGGTCAACTCCACGCCATCAACCGACGGCAAGGACAGATTGCGCGACACGCGGAACAGGATCCACTCTTCGAGCACTTCACGGAGCTCATCTCGACACGCTTCCAAGGTTGCCGCATTGGCGTATACGCCCTGAAATCCTGGAATCTCGCCGTAATACGAGGCGTCGTCCTTGAGAATTTCGTAGCGAGCCTGTCTCAGCGCCCCGTCGATGTACTCGATAAGCATTCCTGTTTCTCGCTTCGAGCCGATATGGTGGGCCCGGCAGGAATTGAACCTGCGACCAAGCGGTTATGAGCCGCCGGCTCTAACCACTGAGCTACTGGCCCGCGCTTACACAATAGCGAATTTGGCCGCTACCGGCACATTTGTAGTCCCCGGCTGAACGAACGGATCCCTCGCTTCGCTCGGGATGACAGAGGATTCGCTCAATGCGCGTCTTCCTTTGTTACACTGCCGGCCGACTCGCGCCGTTTCCAACCCATCCAAAACCGTTCGCCGCCACAACCTGAGGCTCGCCCATGAAAATCACCGATGTGAAGTCCGAGGCATTCCGGTGGCCGCGCCACAAGCCCATCAGGAACGGTCTTTACACCTACACGCATTCTGGGCTGAACGTCGTCAAGATCGAGACGGATGAAGGCGTCACGGGAATCGGGCTCGGCGGCGGAATGCAGGACTCCCCGGACGTGAGCGTTGCCATGGTCGAGCATTTCAAGCAGGTCCTGATCGGCCGCGACCCGCTCGATAACGAACGCCACTGGTACGAGATGTGGCGCCCAAAGCTCGTGGGCCGCCGGGGCATCACCACGCGCGTCATCAGCGGGATCGATATCGCGCTATGGGACCTCAAAGGCAAGGTCGCCGGTTTGCCCCTTTACAAGCTGCTCGGCGGATACACGAACCGAGCCGATACCTATATCGCGGGCGGCTACTACGAAGAAGGGAAGGGCCTCAAGGAACTGGCGCTCGAGATGGAGAAGAACATCGAACTTGGCGCGAGGGCCGTCAAGATGAAGGTTGGCGGGGCGCCCATCAACGAGGACATCGAACGCGTCCGTGTCGTCCGCGAGACGGTCGGCCCGGACGTCAAAGTAATGGTCGATGCGAACAACGCCTACCGGCACTACGAAGCGATCGAGTTCGCCCGCAAAGCCGAGAAATATGACCTTTTCTGGTTCGAGGAACCGGTGGAGCCAGATGACTACGCCGGCCAGGCGGCGATCACCCACGCGACGACGATCCCGATAGCCGCCGGCGAAAACGAATACACGCGCTACGGTTTTCGCGACATGATCAACGTCCGTGCGGTGGACATCCTGCAGCCGGACGCACTGATCCTCGGGGGGATAACTGAGTTCATGAAAGTCGCGGCGCTTGCCCAGGCGAACGATCTCGACATCGCGCCGCACGGCAACCAGGAGATCCATATTCATCTCGTAGTCGCAATTCCGAACGGACTCATCCTCGAGTATTACCGCGATTCGGTGGACCCGATGCACGGGCGAATCTACAAGGACACGCTTCGCATCAAGGACGGCTATGTGTACGCGCCCGACCGGCCGGGTCTGGGAATCGATATCAACTACGACGCCCTGGAAAAGCACCGGGTTGTCTAGCGGCCCTAACCCCAGTTTCACAGGCCCTCTCCCGGCGGGAGAGGGATGCCGCAGCGGGAGTAGCCAGTGGAATATGTGAACTTCGGGCGGTCAGGAGTCAAGGTCAGCCCGCTGGCCCTCGGGCTCGGTTTCCGCGGCCAGCCCGACGAGCGCGACATGCAG
>JACQUF010000023.1 GCA_016210435.1 Chloroflexota bacterium | reverse complement strand
GCATGGTGAGGATGCGGCTGCAGACCGCGCCGACCTCGGGATCGTGCGTCACAAGGATGATCGTCTGTTGTCGTTCGCTGTTGAAGCGCCGGAGCAGCTGCATGACCTCCGCGCTGTTCGCGGAATCGAGGTTCCCGGTTGGTTCGTCAGCCAGGACCAGCCGGGGGCAGTTTACGAGCGCCCTGGCGATGGCCACGCGCTGCTGCTCGCCGCCGGAGAGATCCATCGGGCGGTGGTCTGCTCGCTCGGCAAGGCCTACCCAGCCGAGCGTCTCGAGAGCACGCGAGCGAGACTTCGAGCTTTCCGTTCGAGGTTCGTGCCCCCCAACCAGGCGTTGGCGGCCGGGCCGGCATTAGTAGACCACATAGATTCGAGTTCACTGCGGTAGACTGGGGCCGCTAAGGCCAGGGTCTGCTAACCCCGGCATTCCGTCCGTGCTGAAACTGCCCGGCGCCAGCGGCCCTGGAAACAACGGAAGGATTGGAGCGATCGACGGCATACACGATCTCGGCGGCATGCACGGCTTTGGGCCGGTGAACCGCGAGCAGGATGAGCCCGCGTTCCACGCGGAGTGGGAAGCGGCCGCGCGCGCAATGGTGCGGGAGTCCCTGCTCCAGGGTCTGTTCAACCTCGATGAGTTTCGGCACGCAATCGAGCGGATGGCGCCGGACAAGTATCTGGCCGCTACCTACTACGAGCGATGGCTTCAGGCGGTCGCCACTCTCGCGGTCGAAAAGGGGGCAGCGACCCCTGAGGAACTGGCCCGGCGCGCGCGGTATTTCGAGGCCCACGAGGGCGCGGACGCGATATCGCTGGCAAAATCGACGCCGAGACCCTCCGCCTCGGCCGACACCGGGCAGGTCAGCGTTGTGCGACCTGCGACCGCGCCACCGAAGTTCAAGGCCGGGGACCCGATTGTGACGCGGGATGTGCATCCGAAGCGCCACACAAGGCTGCCTCGCTACGCCAGGGGGAAACGAGGCGTCGTCGACCGCTTCCGTGGTGTGCACGTGTTTCCGGACACCAACGCGCACGGGCTTGGAGAGAATCCCCAGCCCCTGTACAGCGTGCGGTTCGATGCGAGCGAGCTATGGGGAGAGTCCGCCGAGGGCAGGCAGGCTGTATATCTGGACCTCTGGGAGAGCTATCTGGAGGCCGCGCAGGGCAAAGCGGCATGAGCCATCCCCATCTTCGGAACGGTGGCGCAAGCAAGGGCGAGGGGAAAGCGCCGCCGGAATGAGGTAGACAGCGTGGGGAAGATCCATCCGAACGTAGACAAATACGTCGTCTCCCGCGCACGGGCGCTGGAGTCGATCCTGCTCGAGAAGGGGATCCTGGCGCCCGATTCGGTCGACCGAATCGTGAAGCAGTACGAATCGGACACCGGGCCGATGTACGGCGCGCGAGCGGTAGCGAGAGCCTGGGTCAACCCGACGTACAAGCAGAAGTTGCTCACGAACTCGACCGCGGCTCTCGCCGAACTGGGACTGAAATACGAAATGCTGGTCGTAGTCGAGAACACTGCGCAGGTCCATAACCTCGTCGTGTGTACGCTCTGCTCTTGCTACCCCTGGCCGGTACTGGGGCTTCCTCCGACCTGGTACAAGTCGCCACCCTACCGTTCACGGGCGGTAAGCGAGCCGCGCGCGGTGTTGAAAGAATTTGGCCTGGAAATTTCCGAGTCCTGCGAGGTGCGGGTGTGGGACAGCAGCGCGGAAATGCGCTACATGGTGCTTCCGATTCGGCCACCGGGCGCCGAGGCGTTACCCGAGGACCGGCTTGTGAAGCTGATCACACGCGACGCGTTGATCGGCGTTGCGACGGTCCACGCAGCCCAGTGAGTTGACCGCTTCCGTGTACGAACGTAACCGGAACATCGTCACAAGGGGCGATGGACGGAAGGTAAACGTAGCCCGCTTTCGCGGCCAGCTGTTTGTGTGCTCCCTCGGTTGCTGCTGCGGGCAGACGAAGGACGGTTTCGCGCCGGTACCCGCCGCGCGCTTCCACCAAGAGTGGGAAAAGCGCCGGCTACGCAATATCGTCCACCTGACAATCGGCGGGTGTCTCGGGCCCTGCGGGCTGGCGAACGTCGTATTGCTGATGATCGATGGGCAGTCGCTATGGTTCCACTCGATCAATTCGGAGGCGCTCGTCCCGGCCCTCTACGACTATGTCGAACGACTACTGGTGGCGGAAAAAGCCGTGCCTCCGGACGGGATGCTGGCCGGCCATCAATTCACGGCCGCTTCATGGCAGCCGCGTCCTGATGGCCAGGCGGTCGACGACTACCGGCCGCGTCGCCCTCACCCCACCCCTCTCCCGTCGGGAGAGGGGGTCGGATCAAAGGACGGGGCGCCCCTTCGACTGGGATCAGGCACCCCGCTGAACCTGACGAAGCGGCAGGCGGCGCCCCGTCCTACGACGGAGCCTCCCGCCCCTGAAGGGCAGGCCCCGGCTCCTGCAGGATCCGATGTCCCGGTCCTTTCCGCCCCCTCCCTCGGCAGGACGTCAACAAGGGGAGGGTGGCCGTCAGCGGGCGGAGTCGAGGGGCTCTCGCGGTCCGCAGTCGATCGGGCCATAGTGCAAATGGAAGGGTCGGCGGCACTGCCACGCAAGAATGGCGAACTTGTCTTCGAAGAGCCCTGGCACGGCCGCGCGTTCGGAATGGCGGTGTCGCTCCACGAACGCGGGCTGTACGGCTGGGACGAATTCCGGGACGAGCTGATCGCTCAGATCCGGTCGATGGAGGCGCGCGGCGGAATGTTTGCATACTACGAGGCCTGGCTTGCGGCCCTCGAGCGCGTCCTCGAATGCAAGGGGCTTGTCGGATCCGGCGAGCTGGAGGAGGTCACGTACCAGTACGAGTTCGGCGAGCGCGACGACGTGTACTGAGCGCGGGGGGCTTATTGACGTCGAACGGGAACGACTGGCAGCACGACGTCATGATGCCCCGGGAGAGGACGCTTTGACGCGGACTCACTGGACGCGGCACGACAAAGGTTCCTTGCCCGCTTGTTAGCGTCTTTTGCTAGATCAGTGCGATGGCCCGGGTCATGCCCGCGGTCCATCCGCCGTCGACGTTGTAGGCGGCGCCCGTCACGAAGCGGGACTCGTCGCTTGCGAGAAAAAGCGCGACCCCGGCCACGTCTTCCGGCTGGCCAATGCGCCCGATCGGCGCAATCTTTCCGGCGAACTCCCGTCCGCCAGGGTTCTCGTCGAGAAACGGTTGCGACATCGGGGTCTCGATCCAGCCGGGGCAGATGCAGTTGACCCGGATGCGGTCGGGGCCATGGTCAATGGCCATCGCCCGTGTCAGTTGCATCACCGCGCCTTTGGTAGCGCAGTAGCCGGCGATATCAGATTCCGCAAAGAAGCTGTTCGCGGAAGCGGTGAGGATGAAGGACCCGCCTCCAGAGCGTTTCATTTCGGGGATGGCGTGCTTGCCGAGCAGAAACGAGCCCTTTACGTTCACGGCGAACAGGTCATCCCAGTCGCGCTCCGACAGGTCAACCACGTTGCCGCCGCGCATAATGCCCGCGTTGCTGAAGACGACATCGAGACGGCCGAACTTGCGGACAGTCAACGCTACGAGCGTGCGGACGTCCTCGGCGCGCCGCATATCGGCAGTCGCGGGCATGATCTTCCCTTTGGCGCCTGCGGGCCGCTTATCGGCCGTTGCGGACACCGCGCTATTGTTGATATCCGCGGCGACCACGTTCGCGCCCTCCGTGGCGAAGAGAAGGGCGGTGGCGCGCCCGATTCCTGAGCCCGCACCGGTCACGATTGCGACCTTGTCTTTGAGGCGCATCGCCTTCCCCTCGTCAGTCATGCCACTCAAGAGTTATCCCCGTGATGCGTTTCCGGCACTGCAGGTTTCGAGCCGCGCGACGTCAATGATGCTCCAGCCGCCCGGTCGGATACGGACGCGTGGCCTCGGGCGGGTGCGCGCTGCCTCAGCGGGACTTCCTTGAGGGCGATCGTGATCAAGAACGCGCCGGCGATCACGAAAAACGTGACGATGAAGACATCTCCGATCGCGCCTGCAAGGGAAACCCGGAGAGCCTCCAGCACACGCGCGGCCACCTCTGGAGGGGCGCTCGCGAGCACCTCACGAAAACCCCGAAGCGCATTCGGGTCGACGAGGGCGTTCGGGTTGTCGGTGAATCGGGCTACCGGCCCGTTCGAAAGCAGCGGCGCCGCCTCCGCCGGCATGCTCGCTGCGACAGCGGCCTTGAACCTGCTGACCATGATCGCGCCGAGCACCGCCAGCCCGATTGTCCCGCCGATTGAGCGGAAGAATTGCGTAGACGACGTGGCGATTCCCATGAACTTCTGGGGCACACTGTTCTGCACGGCGATTGTGAATACCGGGAACGTGTTCCCGAGGCCGAAACCCATGATGACTGCCGCGGCCACCGCTTGGGCGCGGCCGGTGTCTTCGCTGACCCGGGCAAGCATGCCGACGCCTGCAAGCATGATCGCGATGCCGATCAAACCCTGGACCCGGTAATGACCGCCAGTCCTTGACAGCAGCTGGCCGGAGATGGCCGCGCCGAACACGACCCCGAGCATCATCGGCGTCAG
>JACQUF010000190.1 GCA_016210435.1 Chloroflexota bacterium | reverse complement strand
TGCTGGTCTACACCCAGACCGCGCCGGATATACCCGACCTGATGCGCGAAATCAGAAGCGCGGGCATGCTGACAGGCGACCGCGAGAAGATCCGGATCACGATCGACGCCACGGACGGCTATACGTGGCCGTGGGCGTGGTATCTGCGAAACTATTCGAAGACGGGGTACCCTGACATCGCGGCTCTGCCAACGCCTCAGACGCCCGACGGCAAGATCGTAGTTTTGAATTCCCGCAATCGGACCACGATCGAGGAGTCGCTCAAGGACAACTACACCAACGGGCGGAAGATCGTCCACCGTTGGTGGTTTCCGGAAGAGTATCGGGACCTGACGCCAGGGGAGTTCTTCGGCACGGTCTTCAAGCCGGAGAAGTGGCGTTCTGCCGTGGACTATTTCATATACAGGAGACTTCCGCACGATCTCGGCAGGGTCGAGTCATACGTTTATTTCAGCAAAGACATCCCGCTCGAGCCGCCCCAGTAGCCCCGCCCGCGTTGGGACCGCAGAGGCGCGCGCGCGTTGAACGGCCGGCGGGCGGTATGGCTCGGACTCATTGCGAGCGCGGTTTTTCTGGGGGCATTCGCGTACCTGTTCCTGCCTCGTGAGGACATTGGCAGGGTATTCACGAACGCGAACCTCCTGTACGTCCTGCCCTCGCTGATCCTGTACTTCAGCGCAGTCTGGTTCCGGGCGCGTCGCTGGAACTTTCTCCTGAAGCCGCTGATCGGAAGACCGAAGCGAGCACTTTACCCGGTTGTAGTTGCCGGGTACATGGCAAACAACATCCTTCCCGTGCGGCTCGGCGAGATCGTTCGTTCGTATTACCTGGGACTGCGGGAACGGACCAGCTCGACGGCCGCCTTCGGCACCGTGGTCCTCGAGCGCGCCGCGGACGTTCTGGTCTTGCTCCTGTTCGTCGCGATTGCGTGGGCGGTGCTCCCTTCCGCGGGGTTGTTGGACAGACTCGCGGTCAATGTCCCGGGAGGGGCGTCCGTCTTGATCGCGGCCTCGCTTGCTCCCTTCATGGTGATTGGCGCCATTGTTCTCGCGATCACGGCGATGCCGCGGGCGGTCACCTTGACGGGCATGGAGCGAGTCGTCCGGATCTGGCCATTCCCCGAGAGAGTCAAGCAACGGCTCCAGCTCGCGATGGCCCGCCTCGTTGATGGCCTCACGGTAGTCAGGACGCCTGGGACGTTCGCGGCCCTGTTCCTGACGTCCCTGCCGGTATGGATTCTCGAGGGGGCGATGTACCTCGTGATCGCCTACGGTTTCGGACTGGACCAGGTCTTTGGTGGCTTCGGCGAACTCGTTGCCGCGGTAATGCTGTTCACGGCGATGGCAAACCTTGCATTGATAGTGCCTTCCGCGTCAGGCGGGATTGGACCGTTCGAGTTCTTCGGGGCTGCCACAATGGTTGCCCTCGGCGCCCCCGAAGGCGCCGCTGCGCTCTACGCACTTACCGTGCATGTCGCATTGCTACTCCCGGTGACGGCGCTCGGGTTCGCACTCGTCCTTGCGGATGGCCTCTCGTTCCGGACGCTGGTCAGGCGGTCGCTGGGAAGCGGACCCGTGGCGAGTGTGCCGGAAGAATCTGCTGGCCCTGCAGGTGGCACAGCCGGGTGAAGGTTGGGATTGTCGGTGCGGGGGCGGCAGGTCTTGCCGCCGCCTACGACTTCGCTAACGGGGGACACCAGGTAACCGTATTCGAGGCTGCGCCGTTCGTTGGTGGCCAGGCTTCGACGATCGAGGTGGGAGGCGGCAGGCTCGAACGCGGCTACCATCACCTCTTCACGAACGATACCGCGATGACCGGCCTGATGGACGAGCTGGGCATCGCAGGTAGCCTCCGGTGGATCAAGTCCACGGTCGGCACGTATGTCGCTGGAAAGATCTACCCGTTCGTCACGCCGGCCGATCTGCTTCGTTTCTCTGCGGTTCCGCTCCGCGATCGCCTGAATCTCGGCCTCGTCACGCTGAAACTGAGGCGCCAGAAGGACTGGCGTTCGCTCGAGCCTGAAAGCGCCGAATCATGGCTGAAGAAACATACAACCACCGAAGCCTACCGGGTCTGGTGGGAGCCGATGCTGCGAGGGAAGTTCGGGCAATTCCACGACCAGGTTGGCATGCCGTGGCTGTGGAGCAAAGTGCAGACGCGGGTCGCCTCACGCAAGGGCGTACTCGGACGCGAGATGCTCGGGTACCCGGTCAACAGTTTCGACGAGATATTCGAAACGCTGGTCAAGAAGATCGAAGCGGCGGGCAGCCGCGTACTGCTCTCGACCGCGGTCACGAGCGTGGCGGTGAAACATGACACCGCCGTCGGGCTGGTTGCCCGCGGGCCGGCCGGGCAGTGCATTGAAGAGGGGTTCGACGTCG
>JACQUF010000182.1 GCA_016210435.1 Chloroflexota bacterium | reverse complement strand
GGCGAGGGGATCAAGGCGCCCTCACCCCTGCCACGCAGACCCTCTCCCGCGACGGGCGAGGGCAGTGAAGGGGAAGGTTCGTCGGGAACGAAATATTCCCTGGCGTTTCCAACCTCGTTCACCATGTCGAAGTTCACGCCGATCTTGAAGAACTTCACCGTCGGAAGAACCCGGGTGCTCTCGGCGCCGGTCTCCTTCGCCATCCTGGCCACCGTTTCTTCGAGGGTCTCTCCGGGCGGAACGGCAAGCGTAAACCAGAGGTTGAACTGTCCATCTCGGGCGTAGTTGTGGCTTACGCCGGGGTGCCTGTTGATGTGCTTCGCACCCGCATGCAGCTTTCCGGGCGGGAAACGCATTGCGACGAGGGCTGAGCGATAGCCGAGCCGGCGTGTGTCGAAGATCGCGCTGATCTGCCGGACCACATTCTTCTTCTTCAGCGCGCGAATTCGAACGAAGACGTCGTCTTCGCCTATCCCGAGCTGTCCTGCGATCTGCTTGAAGGGCTCTTCTACGAGGGGGAAGCTCGATTGCAGGATGTTGAGCAGCTCGCGGTCTATATGGTCAAGGTTGGACGCGGGCATTCGTTTCCTGGTTAGGCTCAATGAAAAGTCCGGACAGCGAGCGCGAAACCGCTCGTCCCGAACCAGGGAATTGTAGCGCCCGAGGAGTTTCAGAAGCCATCGATTTCGCCCGGAATCACCGCCCGGCGCGTGCCTCGTTCTCTTTGATGCGCGCCTGATGATCGTCTTACGAGGGCTACGGAAAGCAGCTTCCCCCCCGCCGAAAACGGATCATCCCCGTCGTGGAAGCGGTGTCGCCAGTGCCCGCTCCAGGATGACCTTCCGTACTCTTCCGGCATCCACCCTGAGCGCCACGTCTATCTCAGGGCCAGCGGTCGATCGCGTCGTCCGGCCCCGGGTCTGCGCGGCGGTAATATCGACCGCGATAGCAACGCGCTCGGTCTCGACAACTGAAAGGTCGGACGCAACCGCGATTGCCACGCAGTCGGCCAGGTTCAGGACCTTTCCGGGATGTCGACGGAACCACGCCTCGCCGAGCCGGCGCGCCACGGGGTCCGCGCCGGCGAAGTCAGCCTCGCTGACCTCGACGAGATGGCAGACGTCGAGCCCGACGAGCGTGATGGGCGCTCCCGAACTCAGCACCAGGGC
The DNA here is from genome assembly GCA_016210435.1 of Chloroflexota bacterium. Taxonomy (GTDB): domain Bacteria; phylum Chloroflexota; class Dehalococcoidia; order Lucifugimonadales; family Lucifugimonadaceae; genus VGZT01. Next base: position 2,971 of record JACQUF010000182.1, on the reverse strand, counting down.
AGCGGCCTCGGGATCGTTCCAGACGTTGAACTCCGCGTGCGGCGTCACGTTGCCTGGGACATCCACCGCGCCTCCCATCACGATCAGGCGGGACAGCTTGCCCTTGATGTAGGGGTGCCGCTGCAGGAGGCGTGCGACGTTTGTGAGCGGCCCAAGGGCGATCAGCGCGATCTCTTCAGACTTGATCGACTCGCTGGCAATGAAGTCGACTGCGTCGGCTTCAAGCGGGCCTGTTTCTGGCCGCCGAAGGGGAATCCCAAGGCCGCCGGGGCCGTGAAAGTAGAACGCGTACCCGAATCTTCCCTTGAGCGGCCGCGCCGACCCTGGTACGACCGGGACGTCGGACCTCCCGCCGTGCCGGAGGGCGCGGAGCGCATTACGCGTCGCATAACTGAGGGGGACGTTGCCACCAACCGTAGTGAGCGCATGGACTTCGAGCTCAGGCGACCGAAGGGCCTGGACGATGGCGAAGAAGTCGTCGAGGCCCGGGTCGGTATCGATGATTACACGTTCGCTCACTGGGGTATTCCAATGGCGGGGCGGGCTGCGAAGAGCGCCTGTTCCGAAGAATACCGGGGCAGCCAGTCCAGGTCTCGTGCCGCCTTCGATACATCGGCGAGCCAGGGATGACGAATGAATTCGACGCCACAGGCTGGCGACTCCGATTGCAGCCGCAGCGTCCAGGTCGCGCCGACCACGGCTTTCAGGACCGGACCGGGTACCGGCACAACGCGATTGCCGAAGGCGCCGACCATGTCGCGCCATCGCACCGAGCCGCCCCCGGAGATGTTGTAGACGCCGTTCACGTTTTCCGTGAGCATGAGTACGATCGCCGATACAAGGTCGTCGATATGGAGAAACTGGAATTCGACATTCGCGCCGAGCGGGCTCGGAAGCCAGCGAGCGGTGAGCGACCGGACGATGAAATTGTCTGCGGAAGGTCCCATCACCGGCGGGCCGCGGAGGACCGCGACCCTTGCACCCGGCTTCTGGCCGAAAGCAAGGATGAGCCGCTCGGCTTCGACCTTGTCCTCGGAATACTGAAACCCGCGCACCGGATTCACGGGGTCGGTCTCCACGTAGGGTCTCTGGTACGTGGCATGGGCGCCGTACACGGTTGTGCTGCTCGGGTACACGATCACGTTCGTCCCCGCGGCATCGCAGGCGCGTATCAGGCTGGCGGTTCCCCCTACGTTGATCGCGCGCACGAATTCGCGATTGTGCGACGGTCTCAGGACGTACGCGAGGTGCGCCACTGCCTGGATCCGATGTTCGACAAAGACGTCATCGAGCGACTGCCGGACGTCCTGGACCACCCAGCGCACGTTCGGCGGCAACGAGGCGATCCGCGGGTTCGGGAGACGGTCGATGGCCAGAACGCAGTCCACATTTGGCCGGGCGGCGAGGCTATCGACGAGAGCCTTGCCCAGGAATCCGGCCGCGCCCGTTACCGCGATTCGGCTCGGCGCGTCAGGCACGTTTCAATCCGCGGCCATGTTGCAGTGTCGCTCTGAGTCCGGGCAATCTATTTCCGATCATCGGCGTCCGCCGGCATGTCGGAGAAATCGTAGCGCAGCTTGCCAAGCCCTGGGACAACCATCCCCATGCCGATCGTGTGGGCGCCAGCGCCAAGGCGCTCGCCCGCTACGGAGATGAGGACGGCTTTTCCCATCTGAAGCCCGAACGTGTGTTTCTCGTCGACTTCTGCGAAGCTCGCCGGCCGCTCTGCGCCATCAGTTGTGAAGAACGAGTTCTCCAGCGGGACCTCGGCGCCATCGATGGTCAGGGGCAACATTCCCCTGGCGTAGCCGGACCCGAGATTGTTCTTGAGGCGGAACCCCCAGCCATCGGGGCGGTTGTGGAGGCTGCCCTTGACATAGAGGCGGCGCAGCAGAAACCCCGGGACGGTGACCACGTTCACCCCTCACCCTCTCCCTCTCCCTCACGGGGAGCGGGGATCAGTAAGCAAGACTCTCTCCCGCAAGGGGAGAGTTCATGCCGGCCGCTCCCCTGAGCTGGTCCCTTCGGCGGGCTCAGGGTGAACTCAGGGTCGGCCGGCGCCTCGAATGATGAACATGAAGCGGCAGGCGTACTAGCGCTGAACTTGGAGGCCGTAGCGCATTTGGTAGATCGCGCGCTCAGCATCTATTACCTCCGCAGGCAGGGGCTTCGCGCCACCCGCAAGCTCGGCAAAGAGAAATATCTGGGCGACCCGCTCGACAAGGACGCAAGCTTCGACGGCTTCCGCGGGTGTCCTACCCGCTCCTACGACACCGTGGTTGCGCAGGAGGGCGGCACGGCGGTCGCCGAGGGCTTTCACTGCCTTCCGCGCCAGCTCCTCTGACGCGGGAGGTCCGTACTCGGCACACTCGATCGGGCCCCCGAGTTGGACCACGACTTCATCGAGCACCGGGGGAATCGCTATGCCCGCGGCGGCGGCCGCGCTGGCGTAGATCGAATGGGTGTGCGCGACCGCGCCGAGATCCGGGCGCGCGTGGTACACGGCCAGGTGCAGAAGAGATTCCGAGGACGGGATGTGGTCGGCCTCGGCCGGCTCGAGTTCCTCGTTTACGACGACGAGGTCGGCCTCGGTCATTTCGTCGTAGGCCCGGGACGCTGGTGTGACCAGGTACAGCCCATCTTGGAGCCGCGTGCTGAGATTGCCGCTGGTGCCGGCGACGAGTCCGCGCGCCGCCATGGCTTGCGCGGCCACCAAGAGCGCCCTGCGTTCAGATTCCCAGTTCACTGGTCCGGCGCCGCCGCCCGTGGAGGGTGATGCTGAGGGTCCTGGCGTAATTCTGGAAGTCGCGGTCGGTGGTGAAGACGGAAAGGTCCCGTCGTAGAGCCGACGCGCATATCAGGAAGTCGATCGCGTTGCCTGCCAACCCGGCCGAGCGGCAGGTATTGTGACACCGGGCGGCTTCCTCATAGTCCTCGACACTCAGTCGTTCATCCGTGAAGGCCCGTAGAT
>JACQUF010000022.1 GCA_016210435.1 Chloroflexota bacterium | reverse complement strand
GCGTCCGCCTGGAATTGACGATCAGGCCGCCGCCTCGCTGGAGACCAGCCAGCATGTTTACGTTTCCAAACAGCGATTCGTCGACCACGGCGACGATCGAAGGATCGGAAATCGGCCCCCTGAGGATCGCAGGCGCCTCACCGATGCGGGTGTATGCGACCAGTGGCGCGCCGGACCGCTCGGCGCCAAATTCAGGCAACGATTGCGGGTAAAGCCCGATCCGGAGCGCGGCCGCCGCAAGCAGACGGCTCGCCGTAACGACGCCCTGCCCGCCTCTCCCGTGCCAGACGATTCCAGCTGGTAGACGGACCCATGTCCGGGCGGGGACAGGCGCAACCAAGAGCTAGCTTGCCTCTCTTCCTCGATGTGAACTGACCGCCGCACGGCCATTGACAGCAGTTTGGCACCGCGCGCGTGAGGAATTCGTGAGGACGGATGCGCACCGGATGATGTAGTCGTGAGAAGCGCCGAAAACTCGCGCATCCAGGTGGGGTCTGAGCCCCTCTCCCACCGGGAGAGGGTTGGGGTGAGGGCGATGACGTGGGGCACCGCGACTAGGCGAGGTCTTCGGTCTGGACAAGGAGGATCGGAACCGAAGCTGTGTGGACCAGACCATCGGCGACGCTCCCCAGCACCCAGCGCGTCACGCCGGCATGGCCTCGGGTCGTCATCACGATGATGGACGCGGGATTCGCCTCGCTGACGTGGATGATGACGTTTGAACGTGCCAGAACCGCTCGCGGTGATCGACGCGCTCCTCGCCGTGACCGCCAGGGTCCACGGCCTCACCCTGGCAACGCGCAACGTGAAGGACGTGGCAGGGACAGGCGCGCTGCTGGTCAACCCGTTCGAGGCCTGAGCCCCGGTTTCAAGCCGTTAGCGCAGCCAGTCTGGGAGGAACGACCAGCACCGGGCTCGAAGAAGAGCGCACGACTTTGTCGGTGACGCTGCCGAGCACCCATCGGCTCAGGCCTGACCGGCCCTTCGCGCCCACCACGATGAGAGCGCCCGGCCATTTCTGCGCCACGTGGAGGATTACCGACTCCGGCGCTCCCGGCTCTGCGTGGACCGCGACGCTCATCCCGCTCAGGCGCAGCTTCGCCGCTTGACGCTCGAGATACGTTTCTGCGTCGAACTTGCTCTGGCGTGCCGAAAGGTCCAGGTCCCACTCGGCTTCATCCCGGGACATCCTTGACGCTGGCCTTGTATATGCTCGGACCAGCCGGAGGTCGACGTGGAGCATGTTAGTGATGTCCGCAGCCGTCCCGAGGCAGCCCTCCGACAGCCTCGAGCCATCCAGGCCCACTATTACCGCGGTCGGAAACCTGGAGACCAGACTTCCACCGGCCCCCTCCACGGCCTGTTTCGGCCGGATGACGAGCACAGGCAGATCGGAAGAATGGAGGACCCGGTCAGTGACGCTGCCCAGGAGTCCTCTCCCGAGAGCCGTGCGACCATGAGTTGCCATCGCGATAAGCCCGCATTCGCTCAGGTGCGCCTCACGAAGGATCTCGGTCGGCGGGTCCCCTATCGCGAGCTGGGTGCTGACCTTGATCCCGTTGTTCGCGAGTGTTGCTGCAAGCCGGTCGAGATGCCCGGCCGCGCGCTCGCTCGGGCGCTCCTCCAACGTCGCGATCGGACCGTCGTGTCTGTTGATCACGCGCCCGATCGCTGTCTCCGTCAGACGGGAACCGGAAACTCCGACGATGGCACCCGCCTCAGAAACTGCCATCACCTCGATTTCGCTTCTGACAACCGTGAACAGCCGGATTTCGGCCGCGGTCTTCGAGGCCAGACTGGCGATCCACGGGAGGATCCCCGCCGATAGCGGCGAACTATCCTGAGGCACAAGAATTCGGCTGACGGCCGTGGACGAGAACATGTGCGCCTCCGGCGAGTCGTTGTCGGTGGAACCGAAACGAGATTAAACGCCGGCGCGTGAGGAATTCGTGACGCAGTCCGGTTTCGTATGAGGGAGATGTGAGCGGAATCCGGAGGAATTACTGGGTGCCGGGAGACCGGACCGGCCCTTCCGGCCTGGCCACGAACCCTCGCTCCATGGCCCAGGCTACGACCTGTGCCCGGTTGCGAAGATGCAGCTTCCCCAACATGTTCTTCATGTGGTAATTGACGGTGTTTTCGGAGATAAAGAGCGAGCCCGCGATCTCCCTGTTCGTCGCCCCGCGAGCCACGTACTCGAGGATCTCTCGTTCCCGGTCGGTCAATACGGTCTCGATTTCGGACCGCCGTTGGTCCTGCCTGAGGCGCGCAAACTCCTGCAGCAACCTCTTCGCCAGGCCCGGCGACATTACGGGTTCCCCCCTGCCGATCCGTCCCACCAGGTCTGCGAACTCTTCTTCACGGAGGTTCTTGAGCAGATAGCCTTCCGCGCCGCTCTTGATCGCCTCGAAGAGGTCTTGTTCGTCGTCGGATACGGTGAGCACGATCACCTTGATCTCCGGGTGCGCGGCCTTGATCGCGCGCGTCGTTTCGAGGCCGTTTGGGCTTGGCATGTTGATGTCCATGAAGATCACGTCGGGGATCAGCTGGCCGGCCAGCGCGATCGCCTCCCTGCCGTTCGCCGCCTGCCCTATCACCTGAAGGCCCCAGGCGCGCAACAGGCTGGCAAGACCCGCCCTGAAAAGCGCGTGGTCATCCACGAGAACGATTCGCAGTGCGGCGGTCTTCATCCTTCGCCCAGTCCCTCGCCCGGGATACGGACTGTGACGGTGGTGCCGCGGCCTGGACCAGTTTCGATGTCGAGCACGCCGTCGATCGATTGGGCCCGTTCTCGCATGGTCTGCAGGCCGAACCTCGGCCAGCCCCTCGTAACCGGCCTGGCGACATCGAAACCGCGTCCGTTGTCGGAGACCGTAACGCGCAGACCCCCCTGGTACGGTTCGAATCTGACGTTCGCGGCCGTGGCGCCGGAGTGCTTCCGCACGTTCGTCAGAGCCTCCTGGACGATGCGCATTAACTGAATCTCGACTGCCGGGGTAAGCGCCAGGTGTTCGACTTCCCTTTCGACCGTGATGCGCACGTCGATTCCGGACATCTCCCGGTAGCGTTCGACGTATTCGCCGACCGCGGGGATGAAGCCATCCGTGCGCTTGCCGGCCATGCGCAACCCAAGGATCCCTTCCCGCACGTCCCCGTAGAGGTCGCGTGCGACCTCTTCCATCTTCGTGAGCTCGTCCATTGCCGCCCCGGTGTCCCGGCGGGACAGAAGGGTGCGGACCGCTATCAGTTGCGTATTGACGTACCCAAGAAGCTGGCCCATGCCATCGTGCATCTCCCGCGCGATCCGCTCCCGCTCCTGCAGAACGGCAGATTCCTGCACTGCCTGCTGCAAACGCGAGTTCTCGATCGCGAGGGCGAGCCGCTCTGCGATCCCCTCCAGCAAACGCAGATCTTCAGGGCGCGAAAACGCTTCGGCGGCAAACGCCGCCGCCGCTACCACCCCGACAGGGGTGCCGCGGTACAAAAGCGGGACCGCACAAAAAGTTCGAAAACCGGCGCGGACGACCCCCTGCCTGAGAAATCGAGCGTCCGCGCCCAGATCATGGGTAACGAACGGGACCCTGTCTTGCATCACGAGCCCGGGAATGCCCTCGCCAACCTGGAACCGGGTGCGTTCCATGAACGTTTCAGGAAGCGCGCCCCGGTGACATCGCATTACCAGAACCCCGTCCGGGTCCAACAGCCAGATCTCGCCGGCGTCCGCGGGAGTGACCTTTATCAGGGTATCGAGGGCCTTGCCAAGCAGGTCGTCCAGGCTGGTAGCCGCGGTTATGGCCCTGCCTGCATCGAGCAGCGCCGCAAGCTCGCGGTTCTGGGCCTGCGATTTCTCATAAAGCACGGTGTTCCGTATGACCACGCCGAGCTGGCCGCCGACCGTTTCCAGGAACTCGCGCTCAGCCTGCGAGAATCGACGGTCCCGCCTGCTTGCGACCACCAGCAGTCCGGTGACCTCCCCCTCCGCTTTCAACGGTGCGGTGATACCGGACCGGATACCCTCGCGGCGCGCTGTCTCGATGACCCGGGGGTCCTCCAGGACTCGTTCGTATATCACGGGCCTTCCGCTGCGAACCACCTCGGCAGCGACCGGGGTGTCACGGAACTTGGCCCGCTGCAATCTTGAGATCATTTCGCGGGAAAAGCCCCGATGGCAGACCGCTGAGTGCTCCCGCTTTTCCGCGTCCACGATGCAGATCAGCCCGGCATCGACGCGGAGGTCGGACAGGACCTCTTCGAGCGATGTGTCAAGCAGTTCTTGAAGGTTCAGCTTCGCGGCAGATGCTTTAGCGATGTCATTCAGCGCCGACAGCTGCCGGTTCTGGTCAATGATGCGGCGCTCCAGCCGTCTAACAAGACCGAACACCGCGAAAGAGAACGCTGCTACCCCGGCCGCGATCACGACATGAGACACGACGAAGCCCGGCACGGTATGCAGGAATCCGGGGAACACAACGTGGCGGACGACATCCAGCACAGCAAGGAACCCTACCGGCACGACGATGGCCACCCAGGTGAGCACGCCGAGGTCCAGTCGCCGCGCGATTTGTGCTGAATTACGGTTAGCGGACATCGACAACTCGTTCAATTCCCGCGCGATTGTCTTCACCGGCCGGCGCCCGATCCGGTCACCATGGCGGGTAGTGGCGCCCTGCCTGAACGGGCAGGTTCCTGACTATCAGACACAGTAGGCGCCCGCTCCATCACCGGGTGTTTTCGCTAAGGATCGTGGAGTTGACCATGTGAGTGAGCCTACTGGTGGCGACGTGAAGAACTCATGACGCGCGGGGTGTCCGCATGAGGAATTTGTGAGCCTCCTCACAGTTTTCTCATCTTGTCCTCACGATCCCTTCCTGCCCGGCGGCCGCACTTCACGGGTTCATCACCGCCCCTGCCCTAGGCTCATTCGTCAGCGGACTCGTCCCGGGCCGTACTGCCGGGAGTCACGCAAGCGATGGCGTTCGAGGAACGACGGAGGTGCGCAACGTGAATCACAAGTGGTTGAGGAGGGGTCTGATCGGCGGTGCCCTGGCCATCGTGGCAGGGGCCGCTATCGCCTGCAGTGGAGGGGCGTCTCAGGCAGACCTCACTGCTGCGCAGAACGAGCTCAAGGACAAGGAAACACAGCTTGCGGCAGCGCAGTCACAGTTGACTGCCGCGCAAGGCGAATTGACGGCCGCGAAAGGCCAGATCTCGACCAAACAAACGGAACTCGCCGCGGTCCAGAAGCAGCTGGCCGGGATAGGTCCAAGCACCGTCGTTCAGGTGGGCCAGCTTCAGCCGGCCGCCGCCGGTGCACAGCCTTCGGGCTGGGACACGGCCGAGTCCATTAGGGGTGGTCTGCGCCTGGAGGCCACGTACGACTCAAGCGGACCCAACGCCTGGGATCCGGTAGCCCACCCCCTGGTGTTCTACACGAGTGAAGGCATGGGCTACGGGCATCGCCCATCCAAAACCAACAAGCTGCCCGGCGTGCAGATCATCGACGCGACTACGAAGGAAGTTGTCGCATCGGCGCTCTTCGATCTCGGGGAGGAAGTCACCACGCAGCCCCACGGCGCGGGCGTATCGCCAGACGGGAAGTGGTTCTACGTCGGCTTTGGAGAGAGGGTCAAGGCAACCAAGGAAAGCAAGAACCTGATCCTCGTCGTCAACGCACGGACCCTGAAACTCGACAGGGTTTTGAGCCACCCCACCCAGCGACTGCACCACATCATGGGGTTCACAGACTGGCAAGGTCGGCCGAGGGTCGCGCTGGAAATGGGATTCGGTTCCAACGGCGGTCCCCACTTCATCGTCGACCCGAAAGACGACAACCGGGTCGTGAAGGCCATCACGATCGAGGACACGGGTTACAAGATGGGGCACCCGTATCTGTCGGTGGACCCGACCGGAAAGTTCCTGTACGTGCAACTCGAGAACGCCGCATGGCGTGAAGTCTCACATGAGATCGGTGGCCTGGCCAAGATGAACCTGGAAAAAAACACCGTGACCGTAATTCCGGGCACTGGCGACCATCCGATCGGCGTGGTGCACACCGCGGACG
>JACQUF010000183.1 GCA_016210435.1 Chloroflexota bacterium | reverse complement strand
ATGCAATACAATCCCTCGGGTTGCCCTCAGCAAGGAGCCTTCAATGCCAGACCGTTCGATGACAGGCGTATATCCGATCCTGTCGATTCCCTTTGATGTCAACGGCAAGATCGTCTGGGACGATTTCGAGCGCCTGATCGAGTGGACCGTTGGGCACGGCGTCCACGGCGTGGGCGTGGCCATGGCAAGCGAAATCTACAAGCTCACCGAGTCGGAGCGCGACGAAGTCACCAGGTTCGTGGTCAAGCACGTTCGTGGCCGGGCGAAGGTCGTGATCAACACCGGGGCGGAAGGCACGGATGTCGCAATCCATTACTCGAAGAGCGCCCAGGGATTGGGCGCGGATGCGCTGATGATCCGGCCGCCGACCTACGTCCCCTCCGGTGGCGACGAGAACGTCGAATACTTCCGGCGCATCGCCGAAGCGGTAAACATCCCGATCTTCCTGCAGGACCAGTCGACGGCGCAGGTCCCGCCCGCGCTCGCGGTCCGTTGCGCGCGCACTCACCCCAACCTCTGCTACGTCAAGGTCGAATCCCCACCCACTTCCCCGCGGGTCGCGGAGTCGGTGAAGCTGCGCGGCGACAGCGGGCTCATCATCTTCGGTGGCGCGGGCGGCGCCTTCTTCATTGAAGAGCTTCGCCGCGGCGCGGTCGGCACGATGCCGGGCAACACCCTGCCCGACATGTTCGTCCAAGTGTGGAACCTCTGGCAGTCCGGCAAGCAGGACGCAGCCGAGCGGGAGTTTCACAAGCACCAGGCGCTGATTCGAACTCTCGGGCAGGGGCTCGGGCTCGCGAACTGGGTCTACAAGGACGTGCTCGTCGAACGGGGCGTCATCAAGGCCTCCTCGGCCTACGCGCGCCATCCCTCGTTGAAGCCGGACGACGACCAGCGACGCGAGGTCGTCCAGCTCCTCGAAGAGCTCGGACTGCGCGCGACCGCGGGCGCCCGGCGATAGGTTCGGCCACCCCGCCTCGACAACGCCAACGCAACAGGGATTGATTTGCGCGCACGTGCCACAGCGCGTTAATGGGGGCCACGTTTTAGAATTGTTCGGCGAGGCCGGACGGTTTTAGCTTTATTTCGACTGTCTACGGAGTACTTATGGCCACGTTCGTGTTGGTGCACGGCGCCTGGCATGGGGGCTGGTGCTGGGCAAAGGTAGCACCGATGTTGGAGCAGGCCGGTCACCAGGTATACGCCCCGACGCTCACAGGACTGGGCGACCGCGCCCACCTTCTATCTAAAGACGTAACGCTGAACACCCACATCCGCGACATTGTCGCACTGCTCGAATACGAAGACCTCATGAACGTCGTCCTGGTAGGGCACAGTTATGCGGGCATGGTGATTCGCGGCGCGACGGAATTCGCTCATCGAAGGATCAAGAAGCTCGTCTACCTCGACGCGGTCCTCCCGATGGCGGGCGAGTCCGTCCTTGGATCGAACGGCGCCGAGTCTCCCCACAGAATTGAGGCAAACCTCCACGGCGAAGGTTGGCGGATCCCGAAGCCAAAGGCGGACGCAAGCGGCGCGGTCCTTGGCGTAACCGACAAGCAGGACCTCGACTGGATGGTGGAGCGCCTCACCGACCACCCGCTGGCCACATTCGAACAGCCGATCAAGCTGTGGTCGTCAGAGGCCGCCGCGCTGCCGGGCGCGTATATCCTCTGCACGGGTCGCCGGAACGAGTGGTTCGAAGGCATGGCGCAACGCGCCAGGGCAATGGGGTACCAGTATTTCGAGATTCCGACCGGGCATGACGCGATGATCAGCGCCCCTCGTGATCTCGTCGCCATCCTGCTCGAAATCGTCATCGGCCGAAGGTCGGACTGAATGTCCGGCCGCCGCCCCGCGGACGTGGCGATCGCCGGCGGCGGAATAATCGGCTGTTTCGTCGCCTACTACCTCGCGAAGCGCGGGCTGAAACCGGTGGTCATCGAGGCTACCGGTATCGGCAGCCAGGCATCGGGGCGCGCGGCCGGCATCATCACGCCCTCATGGGGTCCGGTCCCGCGGGAACTGCTAAGGCTGCATGCAGCTACTTTGCGCATGCACGCGCAACTGGCCCGGGAGCTGCCGAACCTCACCGGGATCGACTACGGCTATGAGTTGATCCCGCATGTCCGCCTCGTGTTGACGGCGGAAGGGGTCAACGCGCTGAAGAGGTGGCGGTCGGAGCGCCTGGCGGAAGGTGCGACGGTCGAATGGTTGTCGCCCGCCGATGCCCGGCGGGCAGTGCCATATCTCTCAGCCGAACCAATCGGGGGCACGCTGAGCGAGATCGAGCCTCAGTGCGACGCCTTCGAATTCGTCAGGGCGGTGGCGCGCGCGGCACGCCTCGCCGGTACAGCGTTCATTTCCGGCAAGGTCTCCGGAGCGGCCATGTCGGGCGGTCGCGTAACGGCGTTCAACGTCGAGGACGGGTCTCAGATATCCGCCGGCTCTTTTGTCGTCGCCATGGGGCCGTGGTCGGGCCTGGCTTCGAAATGGCTTGGCGTCCGAGTGCCAGTCGAGCCGCAACGGGGACAACTCTTCACGCTGAGCGAGGGCTCGGACCCAACGCGCGGCGCGAAGATCGGTGTGTGGGCCTGGGATACAAGCGGGTTCATACTCCCGAAGCGGATTGGCGGCACGATCATCGGGACCACGCGCGAGGATGGCGTCGGGTTCGATCGCGGCGTGACGGCCGAGGGACGCCGGGCGGTCGTCGCCAACGCGCGCAAGCTTGCCTCTGAGATCTCGGCGCCGTCGATTGTCGCGGAGCGCGCTTGCCTTCGCCCGGTTTCCGCGGACGGGAATCCGCTGATCGGCCGTGTGCCGGGCCTGGACAACGCGTACCTTGCGACGGGTCATGGCGGGAACGGCATCCATTTCGGGCCGATAACCGGACTGGCGGTTGCCGAACTGATCTCAGAAGGCAAGCCCGGCACTGACCTGTCGGCCTTCGATCCCGAAAGGTTCGTCCATGCCGGAGCTGCGAGAGGCGCCTGACGGCCCCTACGACGTCGTCGTAGCCGGCGCCGGAAACGCTGCGTTGAACGCGGCGCTCGCCGCAGCCGAAGCGGGAGCGCGCGTGCTCGTGCTGGAAAAGGCCCCGAGGGAAGCGCGCGGCGGCAATTCCTACTTCACCGGCGGAATGTTCCGGTTCCCCTACGAGTCCGTACTCGACGTCGAGGAACTGACGGGCGAGCTGTCGCCGGTAGAACGCGACTCGATCGACCTGGGCCAGTATTCGGAGCCGGCTTTCTACGGCGATCTCATGCGGCTTTCCGACGGGCTCTCCGACCCCAATCTGGCCCAGACGCTGGTCGCCCGGGCGCGGCCTGCCCTCGCCTGGACGCGGCGCCACGGTGTCCGATGGGTCCTCGCATATGGCCGGCAGTCCTTCAAGGTGGCCGGCAAGCACAAGTTCTGGGGTGGGCTCGCGTGCGAGTGCGTCGGAGCGGGGAAGGGCTTGATCGAGGCGCTGTTCCAGAGCTGCGGGCGCGTCCCCGCAATAGATATCACCTACGATACTATGGCCGACCGGCTCCAAGTCGATCGTAAAGGCGCGATCACGGGAGTTTCCATACGGGGAGCGTCCGGACTGGGATCCATAGACTGCGGCGCGGTCGTGCTCGCCTGCGGCGGATTCGAAGCCAACACGGAGATGCGAGTCCGCTACCTCGGCGCGGGCTGGGACCTCGTCAAGGTCCGGGGGACAGAGTTCAACACGGGCGACGGCATCAGGATGGCCCTGGAGATCGGAGCACAGCCCCACGGTCACTTCAGCGGATGTCACGCCGTTGCCTGGGACGCGGGCGCGCCCGTGGCAGGGGACAGGCGGATCGCGGACCTCTTCCAGAAGCACTCCTATCCCTTCGGGATCATCGTGAACGTCCGCGGCGAACGCTTCGTCGACGAAGGGGCAGACTTCAGGAACTACACATATGCGAAATACGGCAAGGAAATACTGAGGCAGCCGAGGCGGCTTGCATTCCAGATCTTCGATCAGCAAGTAGTTCACCTTTTGCGGGACGAATACCGGATCAAGGAGGTGACGAGCGCGACGGCCGGCACGGTCCGAGAGCTCGCGGCCGCGCTGGATATCGATCCCGATGGTCTGGAGCGGACCGTCGCCGGGTACAACCGGGCCGTCGTGGATGGCGACTTCAATCCCGCGGTCCTGGACGGCAAGCGCGCCGCGGGCATCGAGCCGCCGAAATCGAACTGGGCTCTTCGTCTCGAACGGCCGCCGTTCGTCGGGTACGCGGTCACCTGCGGGATCACGTTCACCTTCGGCGGCCTGCGGATCGATACGGGCGCCCGTGTGATCGATACGCAGAAGCGTGCGATCCCGGGGCTGTACGCGGCAGGCGAACTGGTAGGCGGCCTGTTTTACGAGAACTATCCGGGCGGCGCGGGGCTCACGGCCGGCGCGGTGTTCGGGCAGATCGCGGGGCGGGGCGCCGCGTTGCACGCAAAGGAAGTTACTCGACTTCGTTCAGGGTGACCTCTCAGCCGTGTCAGTTCTTCGAACATGCCCGGCGTCGCGGTCTGGGCCAGCTTGTCCCTTCGAGAGCCTCAGGGCGGCGCCTGAGCGCAGCCGACCGCCCTCACCCCCACCCTCTCCCGGCGGGAGAGGGCGTCAGTACTCGATGATCGCCCGGCCCGTAATCCGCCCCTTCTGCAGGTCGTCGCAGGCCTGGTTGATGTCCTCAAGCTTGTAGCGCCTCGTCACGATCTCGTCCAGCTTCAGCTTGCCTTCCTGGTACCAGCGCAGGTACATCGGGAAGTCCTGCTCCGGGTAGGTGGCGCCCAGGCTTCCGCGGTACCGCCTCTGGTGGAACATGAAATGGCCGGGGTCGATCGTCATCTCCTTGCCCGGCATACCGATGAGGACCGCCATCCCGCCGTGGTTCTCGGCGCCAGGGCCTCCACCGCGGGTCATCGGCAAGATCTGCTCGTTGGTGATCCGCAGCCCGATGGCGTCGAAGGCGTAGTCGACTCCGCCGCCTGAGATCTCGGTGACCGCTTTGACAGGGTCAACCTGCTTTGCGTTGACGGTGTGCGTCGCGCCCATCTTCTTCGCGAATTCGAGCTTGGAGTCGTCGAGATCGACGGCGATGATCGGATACGCCTGGAGAATCGCCGCCATCTGGACCGCGCAGATCCCGACTCCCCCGACGCCCACGATGGCCACCTTGTCCTCCGGGCGCACCTGTGCGGTGTGCAGGACCGCCCCTGCGCCGGTAAGCACAGCGCAGCCGATGATCGATGTCACGTCGTTGGGCGAGTCGTCGGGCATTTTCACGACGAGCTGCTCCCAGGTCAGTACATCGTTGCCCCACGTGTAGACGAGCCCGTTTACCGGCGCCTCCTGGTAGGTGACGCCGGAGACGCGCGGCGCCGGGCGACCTTTGATCGCATGCCGCGGCACCCACGTGACGATCGCCTTGTCCCCCTCTTTCACATGGGTGACAGCCTTGCCGGTGCGGGACACGATGCCGATGCCTTCATGTCCGAGCACCATGGGCCGCTTGGCCTCGGCGTTGTGCATCTGGTGCAACTGCGAGTGGCAGACGCCGCTTGAAAACAGCTTCACGACGACCTGGTCGGGCTGCGGGTCGGGGATCTCAACCTCGTCGACCTTGAGCGGTTTGCCGAAATCTGTGTCGATGGCCGCGATCGACTTCATCGAAAGACCCTCACCCATTAACCCGTTCCTCGTGGGATGCGGGTTGCTTACCTGCCACGTCGAATCTGACAATCGTTGGCGCTCGCGATTCACACGGGCTCGATTTGGAGCTGCGCGAGACCCGCGAACGCGCGCCAGATTGGACGAACCGGGATTCTAACAGGCGGTCCTCGGGAAGAAGTACCGCGGGGGACCCTGCCGGGCTATGCTGGGGTCATGGCGACGCCCGGGACGGGCGCCGCGCGTGGAGGTCGCATGTTCAAGCACATCCTCGTGCCCCTCGATGGCTCCAGGGAGTCCGAGAAGGCGGTCCCGATCGCGGCGAGCCTCGCGAAGGTCTTCACGGCCCGCATGACGCTGATGGCGGTAGTCGAAGCGACACAAGCGCCCGAAACGGCCGGGAGTCAAGCGCGCGTGCCGACGCCGGAAGAACAGGCGGCCGCAGACGAGGCCCGGCGCCAGGCCGACGAGGCGAGACAGGGGTACGCAGCTTACCTTCGTGAAATCGAATCGCGGCTTAAGAACGCAGGCGCAAGTGTGTCCAGCCAGGTCCGGCAGGGTCGCCCTGCAGAAGAGATTGAACGTGTCGCAAGAGACCGCGGCTCGGTCCTGATCGTGATGCTCTCACGCCGCGACCCATCGCTGGCGCGCGGGATCCTCGGCAGCGTCACGGACCGTGTGCTTCGAACCGGCACCGTCCCCGTCCTCGTCGCGCACCCGGAAACGTCGCTCACTTCCGATGGCTGGGGGGCCCGGCACATTCTTGCGCCGCTGGATCTTTCGCAGATCAGCAGCCGGGCGGTCCCGGTGGCGGTTTCTCTCGCCAAGGCTTTCAACGCCGAACTGCGGTTTCTCCGGGTGACCCCACAAGTTCTCTACCCGGCGCTCGCGGTTGGGCTGCCATACCCGGCCAATGTCCAACTCGGGGGCGCGCTTCGCGACGAAGCCATGAGATCGCTCGAGGCGGTCATCGAAGAGGCGCGAAAAGAGGGGGTCGCGGCGACCGGCGATGCGGCCACCGGCTCGCCGGCAAGCGTGATCATCCAAGTGGCGGACGGCCTGCCCGACTGCCTGATCGTGATGAGCACGCACGGGTTGGGCGGCTTGCAACGGATGGTGCTTGGCAGCGTTACGGACAAGGTGGTGCGGGGCACTGGCAGGGCGGTGCTGGTAATTCCTCCACGCGAACCCTAGGAAAATCGGGTGCCAGAAGGGGTTGACACTTTAGAACGGGCGTTCTAGACTGTCGAACACTCGTTCTAAACCCCTAGCCGCCTCAGGCGGCCGAGTTTCCCCTCTGGAGGCTCGCCATGATGGTACTCGCACCGGTTCGCTCAGATACCCTTCCCGAGAACTCGGTTTACCGTGACGATGGCTGTGACGTGTCGCCGACTTGCCTGAACTGTCCGTTGCCGGTCTGCAAGTACGATGACCCGGAGTTCCTTAGACGGACGACCCGCAACGCCCGTGATGAAGCCATACTTGATGCCCGCAGGCGTGAGCAACTTTCGGTGGTGTCCCTTGCCGAGCGGTTCGGTGTAAGTACGCGCACGGTCCACCGCATCCTGCAGGCGGAACGCCTCGGGATCCGACAACAGATGAGGTCCCTGCCCGCGCTGGAACCATGCCGGGAACCGGCCCGGCCCTCGTTCCGTCCGCCCGCACCGTTGCCGGAGATCTGGCCAGCGGCCGTGCTCTACCGGTACGGGTCGTCGGCGCCTATGAGCCGTATCCGGGAACAGCCGGTCCTTGCCGGCGCCGCGTGACACGGTTTTAGGGGCGAATGCGGGATCGATCAGACGCCGGGCGCGGACCCCGTAGCCTGCTGCGCGCCGCTCGCAGGGATGCGGCCGGTGGCCTGGTATTCGACGGTCTCAGCGATGTTGGTCGACCGGTCTGCGATGCGCTCGAGGTTGTGTGCGGCCCACAGTAGGTAGGTCCCGGTCTCGACAAAATTCGGATCGTTGCGCATGCGCTCGATAAGCTCGGCGCGGAGCGCGGCGTACATCTGATCGACGGCTTCGTCGTCATGCTCGACCCGGCGGGCGAGCTCAACAGCCCACTGCTCGTCGCGTTCCAGTAACGCTTCCAGGCTGTGCTTCAGCATGCCGATCGCGCGGTCGGCCATCTGGGGCAGGCTGAAGAGGTCGATTTCGCCCGGATGGTCTCGGAGGAGCTGGCCGATCTTCGCGATCCCTTCCGCGTAGTCGCCCATGCGCTCCAGCTCGCCCGCGACTTCCCACGCGGTTACGATCCGCCGGAGGTCGCTTGCGACGGGCGCCTCGCGGCGGATGAGTTCCACGCAAACCTGCTGGACGCGCCTTCTCCGGCCATCGATCAGGTCGTCGTCGTGCATCACCTTCTCGATGAGCGCCCGGTCGCGGGTCCGCAGGGCTTCGAGCGCGGTGTACGCAGCTGACTCGACCAGGGAGCCGAGCAACACCACATCGGCCTCGAGCTGGGCTAGTTCGCGATCGAAATCCGGGCGGGCCATGGCGGCACCATCCTTCGCTTCAGCCGATACGGCCGGTGACGTAGGCCTCGGTGCGGGGATCGCGAGGACTCCCGAAGATCTGATCGGTCGGCCCGTATTCGATCAGCTCACCCACACGGCGCTCATCAGACATCAACACGGCGGCGTAGGTGGCGACACGCTGCGCCTGCTGCATGTTGTGCGTAACGATAACGATGGTGACGTCTTGTGCAAGGTCCCGGATCAGGGTCTCAATCGCCTGCGTTGCTATCGGGTCAAGGGAAGCGGCAGGCTCGTCCATCAGGATCACCTCCGGCCGGACCGCAAGGCAGCGGGCGATGCAGAGTCGCTGCTGCTGGCCGCCGGATAGCTCGAGCGCGTTTGCCTTGAGCCGGTCCTTCACCTCTTCCCAGAGCGCGGCCCGGCGGAGCGACTCCTCGACAAGCTCGGGAAGGTTCCGGTCCACGCCATTGATCCGCGGACCGAACGCCACGTTGTCGTAGAT